>CP141202.1:1800000-2100000 GCA_035609245.1 Bacteroidales bacterium MB20-C3-3
TCTTTAGTGGTCCTGTACTCTTGAACAGATCTTTCAATAAGGTCAGGTGAGGTCATCCAGCTGTCGTCAACGTACCTGGTGAGGAAGTAGTTTTTTAGCTTAAGATAATCTGCATATTTGAATTCTGAGGGGTATCCGCCGGGTACCCTTTTTAGTGCCTCGCCTGTCTCAATCTTAAAGTTATTTGCTTTAAAAATGGTCTCCTGAAATTCGTCTCCGTTCAGGAATATCTCTTCGCGTATGCTTTTAAGCGCAGCCGGTTCCGGTCTGTAAACACCAGTGCTCAGGATGTTGCCTCCTATATAATTAGCACCCTCGGCCTCAACATGGAAATAGTATCCGGAGTACCCGCTCCCTCTTCCGTAGGGTGATATAAATGCACCCATATGGGTCTTATAGGGGTTCTTGTCTTTTGAAAACCGAACATCTCTGTATATCCTGAAAGTACAATCTTTTGCTGAAAGTTTAGCAATTGACGGGTCGAATGAAGAGATACCGGCAATAAGCTTATTTACTGTATCGTTAAAAATCGCCTGTGCCTCTTTGTACACAGGTTTGTTATCTTCAAACCACTCTCTGTAGTTGTTTTGCTGAAGATTATTAAGAAATTCCAATACTTTTTTCATGCAGACAAATATACAATTTTTGCTTATAGGGGGTAACTAGTTACACAGATGAAATAAGCCTCTCCACCTCTCCAAGGTAGCCGGTCCCAAACAAATTAAGATGGTTCATCAGGTGGTACAGCTGATACACCCTCTCTCTCTCTTGCCATCCATCCAAGAGAGGGTACTCACTGTTGTAGGCGTTATAAAAATCTGGGGGAAAGTATCCAAAAAGTCTCGTCATTGCAAGGTCTGCCTCTCTGTGCCCGTAGTAAACAGCAGGGTCAATAAGAACAGCTTCGTCACGGGTATTACAGATATAATTCCCTGACCACAGATCCCCGTGAAGAAGTGATGCCCCTTCACTATCAACTCCGGATAGCAATATTCCTGCTCTTCTCTCCAGATTTGCAAATCCTGTTTTTACTCGCTTAGTTAACAGACCATTCTCCTCCAGTAAAAGATACTGGGGCAACAGCCTTTTATTAAAGAAAAACTGACTCCAGTCAAACCTCTCATTTTCTGAAGGGATATTAAATTGAGGTGTGGCTCCTATGAAGTTGTTCTCATAAAATCCATATTCAGAGTGTTTGAATTTATGAAGCCTGGCCAGCCCTCTTCCAAAATTAATAAAGAAATCAGGGGTTGGTTTTGTGGTTGATATAAATTCAGTTGTAATAAAATTTGGCCCATACGAGATAACCTTGGCAACAGGCAACGCATCCGCCTTAGCAAGCTCTCTGAGTCCGTTTGCTTCGCATTTGAATGAATCTCCTGCAGGTCCTGTCTTTGTATGCGCCATCATATAAATCAAACGCCTGACAGGTTTTTTTGTTCAGCAATTAGTCTCTGATACAGTTTTGCTATTTTTACGATATCGTTATAATAAAATATACTTTGAAGATTTCCTTTATTTACTGAAGCTTGAATCATTGCCCTCGCAAGGATATCTGTATCCATTCCTCTGTATTTTGAGAGAGACCCAATCATAATTGGAGAGATAATTCTCATTATCCAGGCTGAAACACTTTCCGCAATCCTAAAATCTGAAGAGTCCCTTTTTCCCATTAAGAGAGATGGTCTGAAGTGCAAAACACTCCCTCCCATTGCCTCAGATGTTCCATCCTCCATCTCCGCCTTTGTTTTCAGATAGAAGCCTCCTTGATGGGATGCTCCTATACTTGAGATATTTATCATCAGCTTAACACCGTTTGCAGATGCGACTTTTGCGAAGGCAACAGGTATGTCTCTGTCAATCCGTTGCTGCTCCTTTTTACTGCCTGCCTTTTTTAAAGTGGTTCCCATAGCATTAAAGAGTAGATCTCCTTTAATCTCTTTCCTGATTTCAAAAGGATTCATATTATTTAATACGAAGATTTTAAGCTTAGGGTGTCTCATTTCGCTCTCTCTTCTTTGAAAAACGATAACCTCTTCAAATCTATTGTCTTCGAGGAGCTCTCTGACTAATTTCCCGCCGGTAAGTCCGGTTGCTCCTATAACTATTGCTTTCATATATTTCCTTTTACTCTTGTAAAAATAGGTAACTTTATGGTCTAATTATAATTCAATGTTTAAATATCTTACTCTATTTGCAGCCTTTTCGATTTTAATATCTTCAGGGATTTATTCACAGGAGAGGGTTAAAGAGATAGTAAAAGAGGCGGGAATACCATTAATACAAATAGCCTTTTTGGAAGGCAGACAGGTCAGGAACTTTGAAATTTCTACTGTAGACAGTATAGTACCACGGGTGGATAATTCATCTGTTTTTCAGGCAGCCTCTCTTAGTAAGCCGATATTTGCATATATAGTCATTAAAATGGCAAGCAGAGGAGAGATAAATCTTGATGAACCGCTGGTAAATTATACAGATCCCGGAAGGTTTGAGAATATTGAATTAGCATCTAAACTTACAGCCAGGATAGTCCTCAGCCATAAAAGCGGGCTGCCAAACTGGTCATCCTCACCAAGCTCTGCCGAGTGGCCGGCATCAAAGATCTTTTTTAAATTTAAACCGGATTCTGCATTTACATATTCCGGAGAGGCTTATGCATTTCTTCAGAGAGCTGTGGAGAACATCAAAGGAAAGGGGCTGGAGGAGATAGCCCGGGAGGAGGTTTTTAAACCTCTTGGTATGACCTCCTCGTCCTATTTGTGGATGGATAAATTTGATTCGCTTGCAGTACCAGGGTTTACCAGGGAGGGTGTTAACCGGGGTGTAGGGAATTTCCCCAGAGCAAATTCTGCTTATACCTTAAGAACTAATGCAACTGATTATATGAAGTTTCTGATGGCCCTGACTGATGGAAAAGAAATTGGTAAAAGGTGGAGAGATATTATTTTGACACCTGTTGTAAATGCAGTTAGATATCCAGAAAGGCCAAGAGATTGTGATAATAAAATATTCTGGGGACTTGGTGTGGGCATTGAGAGAAATCCTGAACTGGGAGATCTTCTCTTCCATTGGGGGGACAATGGTAACTTCAAGGCACTCTTCTTGATTTCCTCCAAAAATAGAGTGCAGCATAAGAGAATTCTAGTCTATTTTACAAATAGCGCTGCCGGCCATGATATAATAGACAAGATATCAAAGCACTTTTTTGGAAACAGGGAGAGCGTTGCAATACACGACTGGGTACTTAAATAATTCCGGGGTACAAACCATTTTACTATATTTGACGGCTATTTTCAAATTTTTTAAGCCATGATTATAGGCATAGACATAGGAAGTACTACCACTAAAGCGGTAGCTGTTGAGGGTGGAAAAATTCTCACAACAGTAAAAACCAGAGCATTTGATTCGGTAACTTCAGCCACCGGCGCACTTGGAAAAATGATTTTGGAGAACAATTTTAATATCTCGTCAATTGAGAAGATTATAATTACCGGTGCGGGGTCAATTAATATCAACAAAGAGATTTTTGGAATAACAACTCACAAGATTGATGAGATTCATGCTATTGGCCTTGGGGGTATGTTTCTTGCCAAGAGAGACCCTGTTGTTATAGCTAATATCGGAACGGGAACCTCAGTTATAGAAGCTTCAAAAGAGAGAATTCTCCATCTTGGTGGAACCGGAGTTGGAGGGGGTACTATAACCGGTCTCTCAAAGGAGCTGATAAAAACTTCAGACTTTGACAATATTATAAGGCTTGCTGAGAAGGGTAACCTGGATCAGGTTGATTTGCTTATTGGAGACATATCGGAGAAGGAGATCAGTTTTCTGGATAAAACGGCAACAGCTGCTAATTTTGGAAAGATGCTGGACACTGCACAGAAGGAGGATATTGCCATAGGTATAATGAATATGGTTTTTCAGGTTATTGGAGTAATTTCTGTTTTTGCTGCAAGAAGCAGACATGCGAATTGTGTGCTTGTGACCGGAAACGGGAGCAGAAATCAGATTGGTCAGCGAGTTTTAGAGGGTATTTCCAGGATGTACAAAATTAAATTTGAGTTTCCTCCGGATGCTGAGTATGCAACAGCAATAGGAGCAGCTTTAAGTGAGAATTGAAATAGGGGAATAATCGGGTATTCACCAATATTTGCTTAAGTTTTAGAATTAAGGGAGTAATTTTATCATATAAGATGAATCTCCTTTTTATGAAAAGGCAAATTACGGTATTTATTGTGTTATTTCTGTTTTGTCTGCCTCTGAGAGCAAATCCTCCCGGGAGGGGTGATTTAAATGTTAGTGCAGGTGTGGTTTCCTCCGAACTGACAGAGACAAAGCGAAAAAATGCCGGTGGACCGGATTGGACCTATTATGTTTGGATTTCAGCTGCTTTTGTTCTGGTTGCTATTGTCGGCTTAACTGAAAATCTCATCAATGCTGAGAGAGAGAAGGTGAAGAGGATGAAGTCAAACAACTCAAAGCAGATGATTGATGAACATTATGAATAGGTTACAAGGTTTTTCGGCATTAATTTTTTTATCAACATTTTTAGTTTTTTCTTGTTCGGATAGTGTTCTGAACAACGATTTTAAAGCAAAGAGGTTGCTGGTTAAAGACCGGGACCTCTTTTCTGTTGTAGATACAATTGAAAACAGGGAGCTGAGAGAGGCGGTTAAATTTCTCTACGCATATATGCCTCTTGGAGATATTTGTGACTATGACGGCTCTCTTTATATTGAGGCTGCAAAGGTTGCACTCTCTACTAAAACATCTACAGAGTGGGGCCCTTCTACTCCGGATTATCTTTTCCGCCACTTTGTTCTTCCACTCAGAGTTAATAATGAATCTTTGGATAGCTCAAGGAGATTAATTAACAGAGAACTAATGCCCAGACTCAAAGGGCTTACTGCGGAGCAGGCGATACTGGAGGTAAATCACTGGTGTCACGAATATGTAATTTATTCTCCTAGCGACGAGAGGACATCCTCACCTCTTGCCACCATGAGGAATGGGGAGGGCAGATGCGGAGAGGAGTCAGTTTTTACTGTGTCGGCATTAAGGGCAGTTGGAATTCCTGCCAGGCAGGTCTATACTCCAAGGTGGGCCCACACAGACGACAATCATGCGTGGGTTGAGGCTTGGGCAAATGGAAAGTGGCATTATATCGGGGCGTGTGAACCCGAGCCTCTACTTGATATGGCTTGGTTCTCCACATCAGCAACAAGAGCTCTTTTAATGCACTCAAGAGTTTTTGGGAAATACAATGGTCCTGAGGAGATAATTGAACAAACCGAGACCTATGCTGAGATAAATGTTACAGAAAACTATGCTCCTGTCTCAAGAATTTCTTTAACCGTTACTGATAGTCTGGGTAATTCTGCTGATGGGGCAGTTGTGGAATTTTGCATATACAATTATTCAGAATTTTGGCCTGCGCTCAGAACCATCAGTGATTCACAAGGTACTGCCAAAGCCATTATGGGAAGGGGTGATATTCTTGTCCGAGCTTACAAAGGAGATATGTTTGGAATTGTTAAAATATCTCCGAATAATGATTTGCTTTTGGACACAGTTATATTGGACAAGAAATTTGGTGATGAGTTCATTTTTGAGTCGGATATTGTTCCTCCCTCTGAGGGTAGTGTAAAGAGAGAGGTTACGCCTGAGCAAATTCTACATAATAAAATCCGATTAGCTGAAGAGGATTCAATAAGGATTAAGAGATTAAGAAATTATCCGGGGAACAGCCCTGAGATAGAGAGATTCAGAAACGAAATACCGGAAAATAAAAAGCATATTGGGGAGATTATTCTAGCCTCTCTCTCTGTTAAGGATTTCAAGGATACGCCTTTTAATGTTCTTAAAGATCATTTAGTTAACATAGAAGAGGCTACAACGGACAGCTATATAATATCTCCACGGATTGGAAGGGAGCTGCTTACTCCCTGGAGGGGTTATCTCCTCAATATTCCGGGAGCGGATAAATTAAAAATGAATCCAAAGGGAATTGAGAGGCTTGTATCATCAATTAAAGTTGAAAACAGATATAATCCTCAGAGTATACCAATTTCTCCGGACGGGGTTTGGAGGCTTGGCGTTGCTGACTCTTATTCTAGGGATCTCTTTTTTGTTGCTCTGTGCAGAACATTTGGAGTGGCTGCGAGGCTTAATCCTGTAACATCAATACCTGAGTACAAATCTGAAGAGAGATGGATAAAAGCAAGATTCAGTACTTCAGACAACGCAGATATGATTAATTCACACAGAGAGGGAACGTTGTCACTTACTTATGAAGGGGGGGTGGTAGAAGATCCAAAATTTGAGACTCACTTTACTGTCTCAAAGGTTGAACAAAACAGGTTTAAAGTGCTTTCATTCAGAAACAGAGAGGGCTTTGAGGGGACTAGCTCTCTGATAAGTGTTTTTGGAGAGGATGGGAAACTCTCCTTAGATGCCGGATACTATCTTCTTACCAGTGGAACGAGGATGGCTGATGGCAAGATACTGACCAGGATGCAGTTCTTTAACATAAAAACAGGAAAGAGCTCTGAGGTCCCGCTAATCTTAAGGGAGGACAAAGAGGATTTAAGAGTATTGGCAAATATAGGTGTTGACGAATCAATAGTTGAGAGGTGCGGCAGGGGCTATTTTATTCTTGTCTTTTTAAAATTTGGCGATGAACCCGGAAACCATATCTTTTCAGATATTGTAAAGTATAGTAAAGAGTTTAATGATTGGGGCAGAGGTGTTCTCTTTATTTATCCTGATAGCAATTCTCTTAATTCAGCTGTTAGAAAGAGCAGGGACCTTGACATACCTTCAAACTTCATGTTTATTGATGATCCTTCAGGCGAGCTTTTAAACTCAACGGCGGCATCTTTAGGTTTTTCAGAAGAGGTACCATCACCTCTTGTAGTAGTTGCTGATACATTTGGAAGAGTTGTTCACTTTGCCGGGGGGTACTCTATAGGTACAGGTGAAAGACTTATCAAAATTACCAGAAGATTATGAGAAACTCAATATTGTATATCGCCCTTATTGCTCTTTTGACTCTGTTAAGTTGTACAAAAGGAGAGAGGGGTAAGGAGTTTGCCAGGGTTCAGGATGGTAAGATTATTCTCAATGGCAAACCATACTATTTTATGGGAACCAATATGTGGTATGCTGCTATACTAGCTTCTGAAGGCGAGGGTGGAGATACATTACGCCTCTTCAGAGAACTGGATTTTTTAAAAGAGCTGGGGCTGGAAAATATCAGGGTACTTGTTGGAGCTGAGGGTGAGAGGGGGGTGCACTCAAAAATTGAGCCTATACTTCAGCCATCTCCGGGAGTATACAACGATACTCTACTTAAAGGTCTTGACAGGCTTATGGTGGAGTTGGCAAAGAGAGATATGACTGCAGTGCTTTACCTGGGAAACTCATGGGAGTGGTCAGGCGGATATTCTCAATATCTAATGTGGTCAGGCGAGGAGAAGGCACCCATTCCCGCTATTGCCGGATGGATTCCTTTCAGAGATTATGTTGCAAAATTTGTATATTGCGACTCTTGCAAAGATATGTTTGCAAAACATGTCAGATTCATCGTATCCAGAGAGAATAGCATTACAGGAAAACCATATACTGAGGACCCCGCCATATTCTCGTGGCAGGTTGCAAACGAGCCCAGAGCATTTTCCAAAGAGGGGAAAGAGAAATTTTATGATTGGGTTACAAGTGTTGCCTCTCTTATTAAATCCATTGATTCAAACCATATGGTCTCAACCGGAAGCGAAGGCTTGTACGGCTGTGAGGTTGATATGGAGCTCTTTGAAAAGATTCATTCATATCCGGATATTGATTATCTTAATATGCACATCTGGCCATATAACTGGGGATGGGCTTCAAAAGATAGTATTCTGGAGAAACTGCCATACTCTATTGATGAAACTGAGAAATATATTGAGAGTCACATTCAGATTGCTGAAAAGCTCAATAAACCACTGGTTCTTGAGGAGTTTGGCTATCCAAGGGATGGTTTCCTGTTTGACAGGAGAGGCACAGTGGAGGCGAGGGATAGATATTTCGGCTTTATAGCTGAGAGAGTTAAAAAGAGCTCCGCTGTAGGGGGAGCTCTTGCCGGGGCTAACTTCTGGGGATGGGGAGGTTTTGCCGATACTCTTTCAGGCCGGTTTGACTGGCGAAGTGGTGACCCTTACTCCGGTGATCCGGCTCAGGAGCCTCAGGGACTTTACTCTGTCTTTGCCTCAGATACCACTACTCTTGAGGTAATAAAGCGATTCGGCCGTACATCCTTCTGAATGCCTCCCATGGTGTCTGATTTCCCTGAGTATTATCTGTAGTTTTTCCGTAGAAACCATCCAGAAATGTTCCAACATTTGACCAAACTGTGTGCATGACACCCCTGAATCTTGGTTGCATAACTTTGGCTGTATTCTTGCGGAATCTTACCATATCCTCCACCTGGAGTACTGCAGCCTGAGGGTTTCTCCACGGACAAGTCATAACATCTATTCCTTTCATTGCAAATAGGGCTGCTGTTACATCTGCCCTCTCATAATGCCAGTCGCAAACTGTAACATCCTTGGGTATCATATCAATAGCCCTGTGGGTATTGTTGTAGCTTCCCTCCCATCTTCCAAGGCCGATGGTTCTTCCGTCCAGGAGCCTGTCTCCCCACAGCCACATTTTTCGTCCCTTTGAGGCAAGGTGGTTTCTAATTGTCCAAACCTCCTGAGCAAACAATTCGGCTTTGTCTTTGCCTGCACAGCGAGGGCATCTGTCGTTTCCAATGTCAAAAACCTCATCCATTCCGGCGTGGAATGTATCGGAATCAAAAACATCACATATTTCGTCAACAACATCAAATACTACATTGTGAACCTCCGGATGGTTGGGACAGTAGCTTCTCATATTAAATCCATTCATTGGAAGCCTTGATGGGTCATTGCTTAACTCTGAAGGAGTCTCCTCAAATTGAGGATATGTTGAGAGCAGCTTGTTGAGACCACCCCTCCCGGACTGGTGGCCGAGAAGATCAATTAGGGGAATCATCTTTATGTTGTGTTTTTCGCAAACTTTCAGGAGTCTCTTAATTTCCCGCTTTGAGAGAGCGAGAGTGTCAATGAGCTCAGGTCTGCTCTTCCATTTGTATTTGTATTCAACTCTGAGAACTAGGGTGTTTACCGCTCTTGGGGCTAGTTCAGTCTCTATAAAATTTATAAATTCGTCCATTCTGTCGGGTGTAGGCAGAGCAATACAAAAGCCTCTTACCGGTAGCAGAGAGTCAAGCTTAGCTCTTACAGGTGAAGCTTCTGACGATAAATTTGTCGCGAAAATACTCTTTGCGGAGAAAATTAAAGCAATTGTAAAAAGAATTGCTGTCAGATAATTTTTCATGGGAACTCATATTTAGGGATTATGAGTGCAATTTACAAAAAAAAGATGCCGGCCAGAAACATATCTGGCCGGCATCCGGGGGGTTAATTTGATCAACTGCTTATTTTTGTTTTTTAACCTCAATCTTTACTGGGGTTGGATGCTGTAAGTTGTCGCTTACAGGGCATCTGTCTTCAATTTTCTCAGCCCACTTTGCAAGAGTTGCCTCATCAGCATCTGTGTCAGGTTTTAGAGTGACAACAATTTGCTTGTAGCCCGCTCTTTCATCAAAACTCATCCCAAATAGTCTTGCAGGATTTAGGTCTCCGTAAAGATCTATCTCTACACCTCTGAGCTCAAAATTCAACTCTTTAGCTATTACATGGGCCATAACATTGAGACATCCTGCAAATGCTGCAAGTACATACTCCACCGGATTAGCTCCAAGATCTGTCCCTCCCAGCTCTGCCGGTTCATCTACTATTATCTCGAATTGTCTTGCTTTTACTATTGTCTTTGTAGGGCTTTCACTGTGTGCTTTTACCCTGAATCTTGAATCTGCCATAATGTTTATTTATTTGTTCTTTTGCAAATTTACGGAAGTAAAAACTCTCTCTTGCTAAACAGGGAGTGTAGTTTTTAATAAAAAAATATGTAATATTACATGTTTTGATAAATAAAGAGAGGGAAGCATTAATGATAACACAAGAGATCTATTCCTGGGCCGGAAAACTTAATAAGAGTGAAATTGAGCAGCTCCTTAAGACATCTGTCCTTCTGGACTACAATAAAGGTGAAGCTATTATTAAACAGGGGACCCTGGCTTCTCACATTATGTTTCTTGAAGAGGGAATGGCAAAACTTAATCTTGAGGCAGCCGGGAGAGATACCACCTTTAACTTTGCCGTTAAAGGAGATTTTATAGGCCTAATGTGCTCATTTGTCCAGAAGCGGCTGGAGTTTTCTGCTGTCGCAATTACGCCTTCAAAAGTGAGAATTTTTGACAGGGATGTTTTTGAGAAATTAATTAGTGAGAACGGGGAGTTTGCGGTATACATAGTTACTATGATGTCTGAACTGACTAATGGTGTAGTTCATACTCTTATATCTCTGAGCCATAAAAATGCAAACGGAGCACTGGCCATGTTAATTCTTAGTGTAGAGAGAGTCTTTAGAAGTAACAAGATACATCTGCCATTTACCAGAGAGGAGATGGCAGCCACTCTTGGGTATTCCAAGGAGAGTATTATCAATACTATCTCAGATTTTCAGAGGGATGGAATAATATCAATTTCCGGAAGGAACCTGGAGATCCTTAATAAAAGAGCCCTTCAGATAATTGCAGAAAAGGGATGATGCACTATTTATGACAAACGCTCCTTTAGTTGAAAAACAATTTCAACAGGGGGCATTTTGTCGTAATTATAATAGTCAGTAAGATCTTCAATACCCGAATCGAGCAATTCATTAGGAATTAGAAAATCTATCTCAGCATAACCGATTTTGAATGAGCAGCGATTCTCTCCCTGAGTGAAAATAATTTCATTGAAATATCTGACATCAATCTTATTCTCTTCTGTAAGGATAAAGTATTTGTGCAGTTCTGATGGCTTTACATTTGAAACAAAGGCCTTTTGCACACCGGCAGATATATTCTCATATATCTCCGGTTCTACTTTGAATTCAAGTTTTTCCATGATTTCCAAGTCTCCTTAATGTTTCTTAACGCAATTTAAGGAAAACCAGCGACAAAACCTATGATTCTTTGTCAAATATCTCCTGTACAATTTTTGAAACGCTCCTGAAATCGATCTTACCGGTCCCCATCATTGGCAGTTCTCTAATGACAACAAAGTGTTTTGGCAAGGCAATATTAGGAAGCTCTTCTCCCATTTTCTTCAGAATCTCTGATTTGTTTACTTCAATTGTTACTGTTGCAATTATTGATGATCCACGCACCTCATCCTGAACATCAACTACACAACAAGAGACTCCGGCCGGGAGATATTTCTCTAGCGTATTTTCAACTTTAACAAGTGAGACCATCTCTCCACCAATTTTTACAAATCGCTTAAACCGGCCTGAGTGCCACAGATAACCATCACTGTCAAGATATCCCATATCTCCTGTATTGTACCACCCGTCTTTTATAGCCTCTTTAGTCTGCTCGGGATCCTCATAGTATCCATTCATGACAGAAGGCCCTTTAACAAGGATTTTTCCAATCTCTCCCACATTACACTCCTCACCACTTTCTAGGTGTTCAATCCTTAACTGAACACCCGGGATAGGCTTGCCCGTGCTGCCCGGTCTGTTATAATCGTGAGAGTTAACTGAAATTACCGGAGATGTCTCTGTAGCTCCATAACCCTCCAGCAGAGTAACGCCGTGTTTTTGGATATAACCATCTCTCAAAGCATCAGGGCATTTATCAGCTCCCGATACCATAATCCTCACAGACTTAAAATCTCCCGGTTCTGATTTATGAAGATAGCCCCAGAAGAAACTAGGTGTTCCTACCATCATAGTAGGCCTCTCCTCTCTGGCAATTCTGCTGACAGTCTGAAAATCCAGAGGGTTGGCATATGTTACCATAGTAATGCCGTAATATAATGGAGTCCAAAGATTTACAGTAAGACCAAAAATATGGAAAAAGACCAGGTTTGAGAGAATTGTATCTTTTTCTGTAATCCCTACATAACTGCCAAAGCTCTCAATATTTGATGATATATTTTTATTAGTCAGGGGAACTGCTTTTGGGTCTTTTTCACTGCCACTTGTGAAGAGTACAGCTATTGTATCATCTTCTCCCCCTTTATAAGTCATATTTATGATAGCTGAGGCCGGAAGCTTACTTAAAAGAGCCGCTTTGATTTTATCGCCGGTTCCTATTCCTGCCATAATTTCCTCCATAAATACCATTCCTTCGCTCTTTGGGCACCCAACCTTTTCCAGTAAGGCTTTTGATGTTATAATGGTTTTGAATCCGCACTTCTGCTGAGCATATTTTGCATTGGATTCTGCTCCGGTTGAATAATTAATCATGACAGGGATTCTGCCACTCATCAAAACACCTAATGTTGCCAGTGCGCATCCGGCAGATGTAGGAACCATTACTCCAACGAATCCCGGATCGTATTTTCTGAATTTCTTGCTAAGGATTATAGCTCCAATAAGAGCCTTTGAATATGTTACTCTTTTGTCAAGAGTTCTGTCAATTATGGCCATCCTTTCTGGATTTCTCTTGGCCATTCTAATGAACTGCTCGTGTAGTATCATTAATTATCAGTAATTATTGTTGGATGTACATTTTTTCCGGTGCGCAAGATAATCATTTTTTTTAATCAGCAAAAATCAAGTGTAAAAAAGAAGTATGGCTATAAATAAGTAAAATAGTATACTATATAAGATTTTTGGGTACAATGCGACCATAAAGTGTAATTAAAAACTCTGTTCAAATTTAGTTGAATAAAATTCTTTCATAAATTTTCTTGAATTAATATTTGTATATTTAAATCAATTAAATGGAAGAAATTATGATTGACAAGGATAACAGAATGTATGTGGCTCACTCAAAGTCACCAATTTTTATGAATCCAAAGATGGTTAACAGGCATGGATTGATTGCAGGTGCAACAGGAACCGGAAAGACTGTTTCGCTTCAGGTACTGGCCGAAACATTCAGCAATGCCGGGGTTCCCTGTTTTCTTGCTGATATGAAGGGAGACCTTTCAGGGGTAAGTCAGGCAGGAGGAACCAATAAATTTATTGATGCAAGAATCAGTGAGTTTGGAATTGATCCCTCTTCTCTTCTGTTTAGTGGTGCTCCGGTAAGATTTTTTGATGTTTTTGGGGAGCAGGGGCATCCAATGAGAACAACCATTTCTGAGATGGGGCCTCTGCTTTTAGCCAGGTTGATGGGACTTAACGAAACACAGGAGGGGGTGCTGAATATAGTCTTCAGAATAGCTGACGAGAAACAGCTTCTGCTTATTGATATCAAAGATCTGAGAGCAATGCTTGACTGGGCTTCAAGAAATGCTAAAGAGTACACATCTCTCTACGGGAATATCTCAACAACAAGTATTGGTGCTATTCAGAGAGCTCTTCTGGCGCTGGAGAGCCAGGGGGCTGATAAGTTTTTTGGTGAGCCGGCCTTCAATATTTTTGATCTTATGCAGATGGAAGGAGGAAAAGGGGTTCTTAATATTTTGGCTGCAGATAAACTTATGATGTCCCCAAAACTCTACTCTACATTTTTGTTATGGCTTCTTTCAGAGTTATATGACCAGTTGCCTGAAGTTGGAGATCTTCCTGTTCCAAAGTTTGTGTTCTTTTTTGATGAGGCGCATATGCTGTTTGAAGATGCTCCAAAAGCTCTCAGAGAGAAGGTGGAGCTGGTTGTCAGACTGATTAGATCTAAGGGTGTGGGAGTTTATTTTATTACGCAATCTCCGGCAGATATTCCTGTGGAGGTGCTTGGGCAACTAGGCAACAGGATACAGCATGCACTAAGGGCCTTTACTCCTCAGGATCAGAAGGTGGTAAGGGCTGCTGCTCAAACCTTCAGAGCAAATCCGGCGTTTGATACAGAGAGAGCTATTCTGGAACTTGGAACAGGAGAAGCTCTTGTCTCCTTCCTTGATGAAAAGGGAGCACCCTCTGTAGTTGAGAGGGCAAAGATGTTATTTCCTATGAGTCAGATAGGTGCCATTACACCTCAGCAGAGAGATACTCTTATAAGGCAGAGCAGGCTTTTTGGAATGTACGAGAGGCAATTTGACAGAGAGTCTGCATATGAAAGGATTTCGGGCGAGAGGCTGATAGAGCAGAGGCAGGAAGAGGATGCAAAAATGGCTCAGGAGAGGGAAAAAGAGCAGATCCGACTGGAAAAAGAGCAGGTTAGACTGGAAAAGGAGAGGGAACGGGAGTATAGAAGGATTGCATCTTCATCAGGCAGAAGAGGTAGTTCAAAATCCACTCTGGACAAAGCATTGGGCTCTGCAGCGACAAGTATTGGAAGGAGCGTCGGAACTCAGATTGTCAGAGGGATTCTGGGTGCAATTTTTAAAAGGTAGTTAAAAAAGGCTATTATTCAGATACTCTTGCAAGAACAACTCCTGTGCCTTTTGTATTCTTAAGGTAAACTGAGAGAGGTTCTCTGTTGACCAGTACTTTTTTATGAGAAAGTGATGCGTGGATAAATGTTAGCCTGCCTCCTTCGTTGAAAATTATTCCCATGTGGCTTACATCCATCCCTTTTATTTTTGTTGTAAAACCTACAATATCTCCGCTGCGAAAGTGAGTTTTGTTTTTCTCTATTTTCTCCGCAGGCAGATAGTGGTGCTCTCTGGAGCTAATCTCCTTCTCTTTATCCTTAATGAAGGGAATAAGGGTTTCATTGCTTGCAAGCTGCTTGTATTTATCAGGGTTGGAAGACATAACAGAGAGGTCTACTTTAAGGGGCTCCCATTCAGGAGTATGGATAACTCTCTGTAGTAACCCTTTTCTCTCGTTTTCATACATCCAGTCTGTAGTATAGTGAAGTCTGTCATGAAATCCGGTTATCTCTCCCTCTCTGTATCTTATAAATTTCAGGTTGTCGCAGAATTTTTCAAAAGTGGGGTCACTGCTCTTGATGGTTTTGGACAAGGCCAGAACAGTCTCTACAAAAGTTGTACAATCAAGTCCTCTGAGGTTAATAACAAGCCCCTCGGGCTCAATCTCCAGGGTGTGTGCAACATATGGAACAGAGAGGAAAAACTTAGCGCTCTCTACCACCACTTTATCAATGGGAAGCCTCTCCTTGCCCTTCATAAATTTTATGTAGCTCTCAAATATCTCCCTGTCTCGGGGTTCGCTGTAGGTCTTGTAGCTCTGGGCGCTGGCACTTGAGATGATAAAAAGAGTAATTATGAAAAGTATAGATTTTATTGTTTTCATTTTGCAAGAATTTTAAAAAGTAGTTCAGGTTCGTTAGTTGTTATATAATCTACGCCCAGATTCATCATAGATCTCAAATCATCTTCTGAATTAACTGTCCATACGTTAACTGTCAGACCTCTCTCTTTTGCTTTTTTGACAAGCAGAGGGTCTTTTTTGAACAGACTAATGTTGAAATCGACACCCCACATTCCGCTTTCACTTATCTCTTCAATGGTTTTATTACTGCCAAGGTATGCTGTTTTTGCCAAAGGGTCAATTTTTAATACCTGCTCAAGTGATTCGTAACTAAAGCTAATGTAAGAAACCCAGGCCTGTGCTTTAAGGTTGTGAATCAATTTCACAACTTTTTCAGTAAGCTCAAGTGTCCTCTCAAGACTCTTACCTGATGGTTTTATTTCAACAACCAACCCTGTTTTATTTTGATCCATTGCTCTCCTTATGTACTGCTCAACAGTAGGGAGATACTCTCCAGCAGAGAGTTCTATTGATGTAAGTACACTTGCCGGGGTATCCTCCACCATATGACCCTTAATTGATGGGTCATGATTGCAGACAGGCACTCCGTCAGAAGACATCCAAAGGTCAAATTCACTCCACGAGCATCCAAGAGCTATTGCATTTTCAAGAGCTTTAAGTGAGTTTTGCGGGGCAGCTGACTCTTTCCAGGCGCCTCTGTGTGCTACAACAATATTGTTAATAAACTCATCTTTTACCAGTTCAAATTCCATTTTCAGAGAGTTCTCTTTATTGCCTCTTTCATTGGCAGTAATTGTAACGGAGTATCTGAATGGTCCTCCCTCATATAAAATTTCCCCATTTCTGAGGTAAATTTCACCCTCTCTGTTTATCCTAAAAAGTTTAGCAGTGTCACTTGATATTTTATAAACAATATCGTGACCTGATTTTGTAAACTCTTCAGGGAGATATGTTTTGCCAATAAATGCAGACTTTTTGTTTATTGGAATTCTGTAATTATTTAGCGTTGCTAAATTTTGTGACCCTCCTTTGACTGACATAAGAAGTGATAAAATGATAAAAATGGTAGCTGCTAATATGAAAAAAGGGGTCTTCATTCTTGATGGGGTTAGTAATAACAACTCCAAATATAGCGATTAGAGATCAAATTTAAACCTGAATCTGACACCCCATTTTGTAATATTTGGATTAGTTGTATATGTAAGTCTTCTTATAAGATCAACTCTGAGCACTTTAAAAATATTGCCTATTCCAATACTCATCTCCATATAGGGGCCTCTGTCAAGTGTAAATGTGGATGGGTTGCCATCTTTGTCTTTCGGGAGAGGCATAAGCCCCCACTGAGTCATAATAGCCGGAGTGTTTAAATTTGGATTGTTATTATCTCCAAGACCACCGTAGAGGATTTTTAGCGTGACAATCTCTCTTAATCCAAGATGTTTTATAAGTGGAATTTTGTTGAGTATAAAACCATTGAAGTTGTGATCAACGAATAGAGATGCATATTTGTCGCTTACAAATTCCAGAAAGTTCATAAGGTTATACCTTGTTGCCTGGTATATATAGGATTGGTTTGCGTTGTGCATCTCCAGCAGAGGAAAAGGTACCGTCCCCAGTACCAAACCTGTCTCAAGCTGTGCATCGGTGTAACCAATTACCGATGGATAGAATCGTTTACTTGCATTAAAGCGGAGAAGGTGGTAATTATAGTCCCCTCCAAGTAATTTATTTCCTAATGTGTAGTTAAACTGTAGTATTGGGTGTCTGTTTGGAATGGGAACACGGACAGTTTTTTTCTGATAATATTGTTCATTGGGGGCGTATCTGAGATCCACACTGAGCTCTCCAATATCAAGCGATGGAATTGTTCCAAAATCAAGGCCTCCTCCAGGCTTCTGTCTTGTAAAGTTGTAACCCAGTCTGTATGAGAAATGGTTTTCAAATTCGTGAAAATACTCAGCTCTGATTGTTTTGTTATAGAATAGTTTATCATCAATCCCTCTGCTTATTGAGAGATATGCGCTCCCTTCGTGAACAAAATAGAGCTCTACGCCGGGGACTTTTGTCTCTTTCTGAATGCTGAATCTTAGGCTTCTAACGGGAAATTCATAGATGGTTCTGTCAGTAAGGGAGATCGTTGTGCCTAGTTTATATTTGAACTGTTTATCTCCAAATCCATATGAGATATGACCATCAAGATTGACCCTTTTGCTGAATTTGGGTGTGGTCACACCTCCAATTCTTGCCCTGGATCCCTCTGTAGGGTTGTAACTGTAAAATGTACTTACAGGACCCAGTTCAAACTTGCCAAAGTCGTGGTAACTTGCTACAACAATCCTCATTAGGTTCACAAACCTGCGGAATGTCGGCATATTGTTGAGAGAGTCAGATGTTTCGTAAATGCCTCTCTCTGATTTTGAGAGCTCCTGATGTCTGTTTCTCTCCCAGAAGTCGTCCCCTCTGGAGAATACAGAATCTGCTCTGGCATTTTGCTTTACAAAATTTAGCGGGGGTATTGGTTCGTTAAAAATATGATCTCTGTATGAAACGGATCGCTGCCCAAAAAATCCCAGACCTTTTTTGCTATATCCAAGGTCTATTGCTGTCTCGTTTTTTTCAAGAATCCATCCCCCCCGGTCTGATCGGCGAAACTCCTGAACAATTCGGCTCTCTTTTATCCAGTTGAGATTGATGTTTTTGTTAACCTCAATCTCGGCTCTCTTTACTGCATATGTCCCGTCCATTGTGATATAAAGATAGCCCTGAAAGAGAAGATCGGCCTTGTTCCTTGGGGTGAAATATAGTCTTGTACACCTCTCTCCTCCGCTGATAAGCGTATCGGTTATATAGTATCTGTAGAAAGTTGGTGCAACAGATGAAATGGGGCTTATAAACTTATTGGTTAGGAACTGGATATTGTTCTGATATATATCAACCTCTTCATACAGATAGTTTAACCACTCTCCAATCCCCTGATCGTCCATATGCTCCTCAAATGTTACCATCCTCTCACCCCGGATGGTTTCATTTGCATTCCCTGTCTCTCCGTCATATGCATAGTCAGAGAGCCTCTCCCTTATATACATAGGCAGAACGGCTCTCCCGGGACTTCTTGTTGTATCGAGATTGTCAAATACAAATTTGAACTTATTCAGGAGCTTCATTGACTGCAATCTCTCACCCAGATTTGTGAAAGAGAATACAATCTTTTCGTACTTCTGGTATCTTAATGAACTGAAGTTTGTGCTTCTGTTTTTATCCCTGTAGGCTAGTACACTGTCAATAAGTTCTACTGCAGGGTTCCCCCTGTTTCTGTACCTGATTTTTCCTCCTCTGACAACCAGTTCGTCTATCTCAATTGTCCTTATATTCTCCTTTTCCGCTGATGATTTTCTCTGCTGACCATCTGTTCTGAAGGGCAAGAGCATTGATGCAACGGTAAGAATAGCTACAAGGATAGTTATGTTGCCCTTTATTTCCATCAAAACAAAGATAATCAAATCATATCAAAATGGAATCACACTTTTTTTAAATCATTTATATATGCTGATGCTGAGAGTGCAGCCACTGTCCCGTCACCTACTGCTGTTGTTACCTGTCTGAATCTTTTTGTTATGCTGTCTCCTGCTCCAAATACCCCCTCAACACTTGTTGACATATCCGGTTTAACAACAATCTCTCCCCACTGGTTAAGATCAACCTTTCCTTTGAGAGACTCTGTGTTTGGAACATATCCGATAAACACAAAAGTGCCATCTGTTTTAAAATTGTATATCTCTTCTGTTTTCAGGTTCCTGATGTCTACGCTTTCAAGTTTTTCATCACCGTGAAAAGCGGCAATTGTTGACTCCATAATAAAGTGAATCTTAGGGTTCTTTTTTGCTTCGTCAACATAGTGCTGTAGTGCCTGAAAATGGTCAAACTGGTGTACGATAGTTACTTTAGAAGCGTATTTAGTTAGAGAAACTGCCTCTTCAAGTGCTGAGTTTCCTCCTCCTACTACTACAATCTCTTTGTCTGTAAAGAAATCACCATCACAGGTTGCGCAGTAGGATATCCCTCTTCCTTTAAGTTGTTCCTCTCCCGGAACACCTATTGTTCTTGATCTTCCACCGGTTGTAACTATCAATGCATCTGAAGTGTATTTTGTTCCATCAGATAACATTACAGATTTTTCTCTCCCATGTGGATTTATATCTTTTACTATAATGTTTGATTTTATATCACAGCCAAAGCTTTGAGCCTGTTTTTTCATTATCATAGCCAGCTGATATCCGCTTATGCTTTCCACACCTGGATAGTTGGCTATTTCGTGGGTAAGAACCATCTGCCCTCCAACGGTCCCCTCGTTCAAAATCAGAGTTTTTACCCGGGCTCGTGAAAGGTAGATCCCTGCAGTAAGTCCTGCAGGGCCTGCCCCAATTATAATTGCGTCGTAATGATTGCTCATGGTATGGTGCCAATTATTTTTTTGGTGATCCAAACTCTTTGTCAAGAATTGTAGTCACCTGTTCTCTTGTTTGTATACTTGAGGTTGCTTTAACCACCCTGCCGTTTTTGTAATAGATAGTAAATGGAATTCCCATAAATCCTCTTACCTCAGGGAGATTGCGTATTACATGTGACTCAGGGTTGTCAAACTCCATATCAAAGAATTTTACATGGGTATACTCAGACTCAAGCTCCTCTGCTATTCCATAAACAGGTATACACATAGGTCCCATTCTGCCGCAAATTACCATTACATTTTCATTTTCGCTGAGAATCTTCGCATGCTGTGACGCTGATTCAATGTGTTTAAGATTTGTATAAAGCATAATTTTTATCGTTTTTTTGTTGTTTGTAAATCTTTTGCAAAGATACTCCGGTGTGAAATGCGGGGCAAGAATCTTGAATTGGTGTTGAACAAGCTCTGAGTTGATTGTGGACAACTTTTTAACTGAAATGGATTACTTTTGTATTATGAAAACTATAAAAGAGAGTGATAAGGAGTATATCTGTAATATACAGGCTCCTTGTTTTCAATCGCTTGATCACATGGAGCTTGAAATGGTGAAATCAAGCAGAACACAAGTGCTATTCAAGCGGGGAGATACTGTTGCAAAACAGGGTGCCTTTGCCTCTTATATTCTATTTATTGTAAATGGTTTATGCCGACAATACATAGAGGGTCCCGGGGATAAAAGCCATAACCTCAGGATTGTGCAACCCGGAGAGTTCATTGGGCTCTCAGCAATTTTTAATAAAAATATCTATGGTTATTCGGTCGCAGCAATTACTGACTGCCACGCTTTTTTAGTTGAAAAAGAGACAATTGCTTCTGTCATTGAGAAAAACGGGAGATTTGGCATGAGCTTGATTAAGAGATATTGTGAGCAAAACTCAGACCTCTTCTCTTCCATGTCCAGCCTGTTATATAAGCAGATGAACGGCAGAATGGCTGAAACCATCCTTTATCTTGATTCTTTAAGGGGGTCTCATCCGGATATTTTTCAGCTTCTTTCAAGAAGGGATTTAGCCGAGTTTGCCGCAGTCTCTGTTGAGAGTGCTGTTAAGCTGTTAAAGAGTTTTGAGAGAGATGGCATAATAGAACTCAGCGAGAAGGAGATAATAATAAAAGAGAAAAACTCTTTGGCTCAGCTTAGTCTGAAAGGCTAAGGGAATAATCTTGTGATTTTCCAGTTGTCACCATCTTTAGTGTAGCTGAATCTGTCGTGTGTTCTGCTTGTTGCTCCTTGCCAGAATTCATAGTAGAGAGGATTCAGGATATATCCTCCCCAATATGGAGGTCTCTCTGTACTCCCCTCTGCAGCAAGAGTCTGCACTCTTTGATCAAAAGCCTCCTTATCATCAAGAGGTCTGCTCTGTTTTGAAAGGATGGCAGATGCCCGGCTCTCTGCTGGTCTGCTGCTGAAATACTCATCGGACTCAGCAGAGAGTATTCGGCTTACCTGACCCTCAATTCTTATCTGTCTCATACTGCCCGGCCAGTAAAAGAGTAATGCTGCTTTTGGATTTCTCTCCATATCATCTCCCTTTTTGCTTTCATAATTTGTGAAAAATACATAGCCTTCAGGTGAGTATTTTTTCAGAAGTACTACCCGGGAGGATGGAGCCCCATCATCTCCGCAAGTTGATAAAATCATAGCGTTGACTTCGTATTTCTCACTCTCCCTTGCCTCATCAAACCACTTTTCAAATTGACTCAATGGATGAGGAGAGAGTAAACTCTCTTTCAGAGGCGAGGGTGAGTAATCTTTCCTCATATGGTATAATCTCTTTTCTTTCATAGCACTTTTTATTGTCTATATTATTAACAAATAATTGGTACTTTTGATGAATATAAAGTATTAATTATGTCTAATTGTAAAACAATAGTCTGGAGCGAGGAGCTTACTGTGAATGAAGGAAGGATTGATAACCAGCATAAGGAAATTTTTGAAATAATAAATAGCTTTGTATTTGAAAATGAGATAAATTCCGGGGTTGCAAAACTGGCAGAGCTTCTTTCTAAACTTACAGATTATAGTTTAGTGCATTTCAAAGAAGAGGAGCACTATATGAAGGTTAACAAATTTCCTCATATTGCTGAACACCGGGCGTTGCACAAGTATTACATCAAGAAAGTCGCCCTCTTTAATCTTAATTACTCAAACATTATCCCAACAAATTCGGATGAAGTATGCAAATTCTTGATTAAATGGTGGACTAAACACATTCTTGAACAGGACTTTAAGTACAAACTTCATATTGATCAAATACGATGAAAACAGAAAAGCCAATTCATATTGTCTATTTTTCTGACCCGGTTTGCTCATATTGCTGGGGTAGTGAGCCGATTATAAGCCGATTAAAAAGGGAGAGAGGAGATATGTTTGATATTGAATATCGAATGGGTGGCCTGATGCCGGATTGGAGTATGTTTTCCGGACATCCGGATGGTCCTGCTGTTGTTGGTAAGCACTGGCCGGAGGCCTCAGAGAGAATTGGTTTCAGAATTGATGGAAGTGTATGGGAGACTGATCCGCCCGCATCATCATATCCTCCCTCTATTGCCTTTAAAGCGGCATCGCTTCAGGGAGAGGCTAAAGGGCTGGGATTCTACTTTATAATGAGGGAACTTTTGTTCCATAAAAGAGTTAATATTGCAAAAAGAGAGAATCTGCTCAGGGCCGCAGAGGAATCGGGATTAAATATCCAGGTATTTCTAAGGGATCTTGATGGTCAGGGAAGGGAGCTTTTTGAGGCAGATCTTAAGTTTGCAGCTGACCTTAATGTGGATCTTTTTCCAACATACATAATGAGCTCTCTGTCCGGTAAGAGGGCGAGACTTGCCGGATTTATTTCTTACGACAAACTATCCGCTACAATTGATGAAATTCTTTAGATATCTGTTTTTTATTTAATTAAAAACAGGTATATTAGCACACAAATCAGATGTTATGATTAAGTTCCGATTCGAATACGGAATGATTCTGATCTATTTGCTGCTTGGAAGTGGATGGATTCTTTTTTCTGATGAGCTTACCGAGTTACTCGCTCCTAATCCTGAAGTAGCAGCACATTTCCAAACATACAAAGGTCTTTTTTATGTTTTTGTAACAGCGCTGCTCTTTTATGGATTCCTTAGGAAGCACCTGCAAAAACTAAGAAAAGCAGAAGAAAAAGCACTTGAGAGTGATAGATTAAAATCCGGGTTTCTGGCAAATGTAAGCCACGAGATCAGAACTCCTATGAATGGAGTTATGGGATTTGCTGAACTACTTAAAGATGAGTCGCTTACTAATGAGCAAAGATTGGAATACATATCTGTCATTGAGAGGAGTGGAGAGCGGATGCTTGACCTTATAAACGATATTGTCAATATTTCTATGATTGATACAGGGCAGGTTAGACTACATTTAAGCAATGTTGATACTTCTGAACTTGTCACCTCTCTTGCCGCTCTCTTTGAGCCGGCTGCTATTGAAAAGGGGGTAAGTCTCAAATTTTCACCATGCAGTGGAGATGGAATGGTTGGTAATTTGCTGTTAGACAGAGAAAAGGTAATTTGTGTATTATCAATACTTATTAAAAATGCTTTAAAGTATACAAGCAAGGGAAGTATTGAGGTTAGTTGCAGAAGAGAGGCAGATATTGTCAGGTTTACTGTTAAAGATACCGGAATTGGCATTCCGGAAGGTCAGCTGGAGGCAATTTTTAAAAGATTTGTTCAGGTAAACATGTCTTATACCAAAACTTATGATGGGGCAGGTCTGGGACTTGCAATTGCGAAGTCTTTCGTCGAAATTATGGGTGGTAAAATATGGGCAGAATCTTATCAGGGTAGCGGATCAATTTTTAACTTTACGATTCCGTACAAAACCTCTAAAGATTTAATTAAATAATGCTTTCAAATTTTTTACCCATTGTATAATAACCCTTTACTATGAGAACAATTACAAAATTTTTGATTATCCTAATCATTTCACTCTCTATTGCTAATGTTGTCTGCGGAGAGGGAAAAGATTTCATAGACAGTATTACTGTTAGGTCTATGAAGAGTTTTAATGTGCCGGGAATTGCAGTTGCGGTTGTGAAAGATGGAAAAATTGTTCATATGAAGGGATATGGTGTTGCTTCAATTGAGACAAAGGCCCCTGTAAATGAAAACACTCTATTTGCAATTGCATCAAACAGTAAAGCATTCACCTCTGCTGCTCTCTCAATTTTGGTAAAAGAGGGGAAATTAAAATGGGATACTCCTGTGTGTGATATAATTCCTGAATTCAGGCTTAGTGATCCATACACAACCCGGGCATTTACAATTAGTGACCTGCTGTCTCACAGGGGGGGGCTCGGTCTTGGTGCCGGAGATCTTATGATATGGCCGGATGGCTCAGACTTTACTACGTCTGATGTTATTTATAATTTAAGATTTCTGAAACCTGCAGCTCCCTTCAGGACAAGATACCTGTACAATAACTTAATGTATATTGTTGCAGGGGAGGTAATCGCAAGAGTTTCCGGTTCAAGCTGGGAGTCCTTTATTGAGGAGAGGATAATGTCTCCTCTTGGAATGACAAGGAGCGCGGGATCGTATAAAAGATTAAGAGATAAAAGTAATACAGCCACTCCTCACGCACCGGTCAATGGAGTAGTCAAGGTTATTGAGATGGAATTAAACTCAATGGCTAATGCTGCGGGCGGGATATACAGCAGCGTGGCTGATATGGCAAAATGGGTATCGGCACAAATGGGCAAAAGGGAGTATGAAGATACATGGACTCCACATACAATAATTCCGGTAAGGGGAGCCACAACATACAGAACTCACTTTTCTGCATACTCTCTTGGATGGAGAGTAAGTGACGCAGAGGGGTACAAGATAGTTACCCATACAGGCGGGTTATCTGGTTTTCTTACACAGGTGACAATGGTGCCGGAACTGAATCTGGGAATTATTGTATTTACAAATCAGCAATCATCTGAGGCTTTTGTCTCTGTTACAAATACAATACTGGATAAGTATTTCAAGGTTGAAGGTAAAGACAGGATAGCTGAGAACCTTGAAAGATTGAACATCTCCTTGTCTGAGGCAGAGAAGGTGATATCAGATGTTAATAGTGTTGTGGGTAGTGCTAGGGTGAAAATTGACAAAGATTATCTCAAGAGTTTCTGTGGCAGCTACAGAGACAATTGGCTGGGGATTGTTAAAATTGAGCAAGACGGAGATAACTTAAAGTTTGTATCTGCAAGATCTCCAAAGCTGTCAGGTGAAATGAGGTATTATAAGGGCAACACATTTATAGTTAAATGGTATGACCGCTCTTTTGATGCTGATGCTTTTGTTATGTTTACTCTAAATAATCAGGGCTTACCCAATGGCTTTACAATGAAGGCTATATCTCCACTTACAGACTTCAGTTATGACTTCCACGATCTGCTATTTATCAGATAGATTTTTTATTGCTAAATTTGGTTAAATAATAAAAACTTAGATTATGTTTGATTTCCTTGATACATACCCATACTTGCTTCCAATTATTATATTTTTCGGCAGGATTATAGATGTTACACTGGGCACACTAAGAATTATTTTTGTCTCTAAGGGGGAAAAGTACAAAGCTCCTTTGATTGGTTTCTTTGAGGTGCTCATCTGGATTGTTGTGATATCAGAAATTTTTTCAAGAGCTAATGATATGGTTGCCTACATCTCTTATGCTGCGGGTTATGCCTCCGGGAATTTTGTAGGAATTATAATTGAACAGAGAATTGCTTTTGGTATAATTCTTTGCAGGATTTACACAAGAAAAAATGGAGGAGAGCTGGTTTCAATTTTCAATGCCAACAATTTTGGGGCAACTTTACTTGAGGCTACAGGTTCTGTCGAAAAAATTCAAATAATTGAGACTGTTATTGAGAGAAAGGAGATGAAAAAAGTAGAAAAACTGGTGATAGAATTTGATCCGGATGTTTTCTATGTTGTTGAGGATGTAAGGGTGAAGCAAAGAGGAATCTTTCCAAAGACAAGATCACTTATGTCCCGGTGGAGAATAGGAAAATGAATTTTATATTAATCATTATGAAAACAAAATATAGATATTTCTCAGTTTTGTTAACTGCGCTAATTCTTATAACCTCTTGCTCCCAGGTTAATAACAGAGGAGACAGGGACACCTCATACCTGGAGGAGATTGGTATAAGAGAGTTGGCAGATAAATTCAGATCAGGGGAATTGTCAATAAAACAAGTTACAGAAGATTATCTTCTGAGGATAGAGAAATTTGACAAGAGCGGACCAATGCTCAATTCAATAATTTCTGTCAACCCTGATGCAATTAAGATTGCTGAGGAGCTGGAGCGTGAACTTGCCGAAGGGAGAGACAGAGGTCCTTTGCATGGAATTCCTGTAATTCTCAAGGATAACATTGACACCAGAGATTCAATGCCTACTACCGCAGGAGCAATAGTTCTGAAGGACTCTTATGCAAAAAAAGACAGTAAGATTGCAGAATTATTGAGAGAGGCCGGAGCGATAATCCTGGCGAAGTCAAATTTAAGCGAATGGGCAAACTTCAGAGGGAATATCTCGTCAAGTGGATGGAGTGGAGTTGGGGGTCAAACCAGAAATCCATATATAACTGACAGGAATCCTTGTGGATCCAGCTCAGGATCTGGCGTTGCTGTCTCTGCAAATCTCTGCGCTTTTGCAATTGGTACCGAGACAAACGGATCAATAGTTTGTCCATCCAATAATAATGGAATTGTTGGATTTAAACCTACTGTAGGGCTGTTAAGCCGATCTGGTATTATTCCAATCTCTTTTACTCAGGATACCCCCGGCCCAATGACAAGGAGTGTTGAGGATGCAGCAATAGTGTTAGGAGTTCTTGCTGCTTCCGACTCTGCGGACGCTTTGACTCTGGTTAAAGAGGCAAGGTTTATTCAGGATTATACTCAATTCCTTAACAAAGACGGATTAAAAGGGAAGAGAATAGGATTGCTGACAAATATTGGAGGATTCCACTTTAAGGTAGATTCGCTTATGAGAGGGGTTGTATCTTATCTAAAGAGTGCCGGAGCGGATATTGTGGAGATAAATTATCCTTTGGGAGGGGGTGTTAGTGCAGCCTCTTTCCAGGTCATGCTTTACGAATTCAAGGATGGACTTGAAAAATATTTTGCATCACTTGGGGAGGGTGCTCCTGTTAAAACGCTGGACGAGTTGATTAGGTTTAACAAAAGCGATTCAACAGAACTTAGGTTTTTTGATCAGCAACTTCTGGAAATGGCTGCTCAAAAGGGGACTTTGGATGATGAGGAGTATAAGCAATCATTGGCCTTTATGCAAAAAATGACCAGGGAGCAGGGAATTGATAAAGTAATGAATGAGAACAAACTGGATGCATTAATTGCACCAACAGGGGGGCCGGCCTGGAAGACAGACCTTATAAACGGAGATAATTTTCTGGGGAGTAGCTCCTCATATGCAGCAATATCGGGCTATCCTAACATCACTGTCCCAATGGGTTTTATTGGGGAACTGCCTGTGGGTGTCTCGTTTTTTGGAAGAGCCTGGAGCGAGGCAGAGCTTCTTGCAATCGCTTATGCATACGAACAGGGAACTAAACACAGAAAAGCTCCTCAGTTTCTTAACTCATTCCGATTCAAAAAAAGATGAGATTGAGACTGAAAATTATTGGATTATTATTGGCGGGGAGTTTGCTGTTTCTTGAAACTCCCATTTATGCGTCTGATTACGAAAACTCAAAGATCTCTCTTATTACTTGTTCCGGAGGTAGTGAGTTGTATTCTACTTTTGGTCACAGTGCACTAAGGGTTCAGGATGACTCACTGGCAATTGATGTTATTTTCAATTTTGGGCTCTTTGATTTTAATACTCCAAATTTCTACATGAAATTTCTTCGTGGGAGGCTAAATTATATGCTGGGGATACAGACTACCTCTGATTTTTTATGGCAGTATAACTATGAAGGGAGAGGAGTTGTTGAACAAGAGCTGTTTCTGACTCCATCTCAGAAGAGAGAGATAATGGATCGGCTAAACTTTCTGTATATGCCGGAAAACAGAAACTATCTCTACTCATTTCTGCATAAAAACTGCACAACAGAGCTAAGGGATCTTCTTAAGCCTTATATATCATTCCCTGAAGGAAAAGAGGCCTCCACCTTTAGAGAACTTATAAATTCCAATGTGGTTGATTCAAAGTGGACAAGAACAGGGATTAATTTAATTCTGGGATCAAATTTAGATAAGGAAATATCAATATGGGAGGGGATGTTTCTCCCTGAAAAATTGTATAACGGATTAAAATCACTTTCCAAAGAGAGGGAACTATTGCCAAGAACGGATAAATCACTGATTAAGAAAACTCATTTCTTACTATCACCTCTGTTTATCTCATTGATATTTTTTCTGGGATTGGTACTCTCCAGATTTTTCAGAGTGTTTAAGAATCTACAACTTATTTCACTTATCTTTTCTGCCCTTTTAGGCTTAGTGTTGCTCTTGATAATTGTATTGACTGATCATGTGGAACTACATGCTAATTATAATCTTCTTTGGTGTAATCCGCTCTATATTATATTGCTGGGAATGTATCCATATGCTGCTAGATTTAAAAAGAGCTTTCGAATTATGACTGTAGTAATGATGTTTTTTTCTCTTACAGCAGTGATAATATGGTTGAATAAAGTACAGGGATTTCTGCCGGAATATGTTTTTATTCTTGCGTCGCAGGTTATAATGTTAGGAGGTATCAGAACCAAAGTTGATGAAGAGAGCAATTAAAACACTTTCAGTTGCTGTACTACTGGCTTTGATTGTGATAGTTATTGCAATTAGTTGGCTTATTCCGAATTACGCCGTCAAAATTAACTCAGAGATTACCAATTTTTTTTTAACAGACCACTCCTCTGATAAACTTTTAGATCCGGAAGACTTTGGAATTCAAAAGAATGGTATTGAGTATTTCTCGTTGCTCACTCCTGGCGGGCTGACAATCTCTGCATTTAGGATATTACCTGTAGATTCTGTTGTTAGAAAGGGGACAATTATTTTTCTTCATGGAATAAGAAGATCTAAGGAGTGCTCTTTTCCAATGGCATCTTTTTTTTCCAAAAAAGGGTATGATTGTTTTGCGATGGATCTAAGGTCGCATGGAGATAGTAGTGGAGACTATATTACTTTTGGAAACTCAGAACATAGAGATGTCTCTTCATTTATTGACTATATTTCAGAAAATTTTGGATTAGAAAACAGGGTTGTGCTATGGGGGCAATCACTAGGCGCTGCAGTTGCTTTTCTGACTGCTGAATCTGATGCCAGGGTTGATGCTCTTATTTCAGAAAGCACATATTCAGATTTTGAAAGTTCGGTAGGTGATTTTTTCTCCTCTTATACGGGCTTTAACAGCCCATTCATTGAGAGAGTCATTATAAAAAGAGTTTCTCGCATGGCTAATTTCAGGCCGGATGATATATCTCCGTTGAAGGCTGCTAAAAATATTCATATACCTGTTTTGATAGTTCATGGAAATAATGATAATAAGATTAATCCGGTTTATGCCAATGAGCTTTTCCTTGGATTAGCTTCCAATAATAAAAGGATTCTGATTATCCCGGGTGCTTCACACCTGGATGTTTGGAATAAAGGTGGAGTAGGGTATTTTGCGGAGGTTGATAAATTTCTTAATACAGCTGTTTTAAATTTTTCTTCTGATGAATGACATTATTAAATGGTTTTTATTGTTTGTATTAACAATGACTCTACCTTTTGCTGCACTTGCAAACAGGGATGATAACAGGAAATTCAATATTGAAGGAAGAGTTATTTCTAAAATAAAGAGAGAGCCACTTTCAAATGTTCAGCTATTAATAAGAGAACTATATATGGACTTTTTCTGATAGTGACGGAGTGTTTAAATTTGAATCTATATCGCAAGGAGAGTATACAATTGATATTATTACATTGGGCTACTCATCTGAAACAATATCCTTAAACATAATAAAGAATATCACAGATATTGTAGTTGAGATGAATGAGGAGAATCTGACTATTGATGAGGTTGTAGTGACAGCTGAGACAGGAAAGTCGATAAACACATCATCAGTAATTGGGACAACTGCAATAAGGCATCTTCAACCATCAAGCCTCACAGATATTATGCAACTTCTTCCGGGATCTGTTACTGCAAATCCTACACTGACATCAAAAAATGATATAACTCTCAGATCTGTAATTGATCCGGGGAATAATAATGCCAGAGGGGTAGCACTTTTAGTAAATGGGGTGAGGGTTTCAAACGAGGCCTCAATTTTCCTGGAGACTCCTGCTGCTCTGTTTAACACAATGGATTTCAGGAAATATTCAACTGATAATATTGAAACTGTTGAGGTTTTAAAAGGGATTTTATCTGCTGAATATGGTGATGTTTCTGCCGGGGCGGTTTTAGTAAAAACAAAGGCTGGCAGGACTCCGTTTGAAGTTAGAATAAAGGCAGACCCAAGAACAAAAGCAATTTCATTTAGCAAGGGTTTTTATATGGGCAACAGAAACGGAAGTCTTAATATTGACGCCGATTATGCTATGGCTTTTAAAGATCCTCGTTCTCCTGTTGATGTTTACAGCAGGAGTACAATTGGTATAACCTATTCAAATACATTCAACAGAGGATTGTATCCTTTGAGATTTAACGCCAGACTTAGTGGCTATTTGATTGGGAACAACTCTATGGTTGACCCTGATGTTTCAAAAAGGGATTTTAAAAAGAGAAGAGAGGGAGATATTTCTCTCGCTATATATGGTAACTGGCTTTTAAAAAAGAGTTGGATTACCTCTGTCAATTATAATTTTTCAGGGAGAGTTTCTGTTGAGAAATTCCAGGATTATTCTATTAATAACGGATTGCCTCTTCCAACGACAAATACAATGACAGAGGGTATTTCTGTGGGGAGATATACAGGAGAGCTGGAAGAATTTGACAGACGCAATGAAGATATACCTGTATATATAAACGGAAAAATTAACGGATCCCAGAATGCATATATTGGGAGCCTTCTCTTTAAAAGTATGCTGGGAATTGAGTTTAATTCAAAAGGAAACAGAGGCAGAGGAACATATTATACAGGGAGCACCCCACAGTATTTCAGGGAAAGAAACTACAGTGAAGTTCCTTTTATGAGTGATATCAGTGCTTTTGCCGAGGAGAGGATAACAGGTAAATTGTTTAACAGGAGCTTTGAGGTTAGCGCAGGGATAAGAGTCTCCAAGGTACTGTTAACAGGTTACGATTTCTCTCTTGTAACAGATCCCAGAACAAATTTCAGATACTCAATACTATCACCCGATGGCTCAAAAGTATTCAGATCTGCAACATTAAGGGGAGGATGGGGCAAGCTACACAAATTACCATCTCTAGGTATGCTCTACTCTGCACCTGTATATATTGACAACCCTCTTTTTCAATACAGGAATTCTTTGACAGGAGAGTCACTTGTTGTAATCCAGTCAGAAATTGTTGATCAAAAACTTAATTATAATATCAGGCCTGCAAAATCAAGAAATATTGAACTTGGTCTTGATATGGATATCTCCGGAGTATTTGTAAGACTGACCTGGTTTAACGAAAAACTATCTGATGGGATTACTGCCAATTACTCATATTTAACCTCCTCTTATGACTACTATGATGCTTTATCTTCAGGACAATCATCACCAAAATTCCAGGATGGAAGGGTATGGGTAAAGAATCCTGAGGGTAATTATGAGCAATTAAAATATACAACTTATACTGAATTCAAGCAATTTACCACACCTGATAACAGAGGATTGACCAGAAAATGGGGAGTTGAATATGAGGTTGATTTTGGCAGAATAAGATCTTTAAATACATCTGTTGTATTATCAGGAGCCTATATTAATCACCTCGAAGAGTCGCCCGGGCTCAGAAGAGAATATATCTCTGTTTCTGACCCAATTAATCCTCGGGAAAAATTGCCGTATGTAGGTATTTATCAGTCAAGGCCCAACTATCTTACTGTAGGGGACGGCAGCAGAAGATTAAGTTCGGCACTACATATTGTTACAAATATCCCTTCAGTAAGAATGGTTGTCTCTTTGATAGGACAGTGTATATGGATGAACGACAGATGGAATCTGTACGATAAAGAGAGGGTTTATAAGTTAGATTCTGTCGGAAACAGAGTATTCGGTGACTGGGGAGGAATCAGGAATGAGGAGACAATGTACAGAGATCCGGACTATTATCTGGACAAGAACGGAACTGTAAGACCTTTCAGTGACTACTACTCATCTGCAGACCCTGATCTTAAGAGAAGACTCAAGACTCTAATCCTCTCAACTAATCAGCCTTACTACTTTCAGAAGTCCGGTTACAGACCCTATTTTATGGCAAACCTCAGAATAACAAAAGAGATAGGGGATATTGCGTCTCTCTCATTTTATGCTAATAATTTTACAAATTCAAGGCCCATAATGAAGCTGAATTCCAGACCTGACGCATCGGGGAGTCGTGTTAATACAGATATTTACTTTGGAGCAGAACTTAAACTTACATTCTAAAGAATCTTATTATGAAAAGAGTTTTATCGGCTTTTATATCATTAATCATAATCCTTTCCGGATGTATGAAAGAGTTGAGGGAAAACGCCTTTTCTGAGGAGTCCCTGAGTTCTGTAATAAATATTGAGGTTGGTATGCCTGCCGGGTATAATTTTGATCTTGACGGAGTATCACTTTTGCTAAATGATCCTGTCTCCGGTCTCAGTTTTTCAGGAAAAACAGATATTGACGGGAAGGCTTCAATTAGAGTGGCTCATGGTTCGTATAGTATTACAGCAGTTGTTAAGTACTCAGAACCAGGTGGGTTAATTTATATATTTAATGGATCTGCAAATAAAGTCAGAGTTACCCCTGCAGATGCAAATGTTATAAATGTGAAAATGGATCTTAATGCATCAGTATCCGGCCAAATAGTTATAAAAGAGGCCTATTACGGAGGTGCTGTAAATCCTCTGACAGGGAAGACATACTCAAATGACAAATATGTTATTTTATATAATAATTCTGATGAGATTGCATATCTCGATTCTCTCTGTTTTGGTATGACAGATCCATATAATGCACCCACTGCCGGGAAATTGTCACCCTGGATAAAACCAGGTACTACTGAACTCAGAGACTCTGTTCCGGCAGTCTCAATGGCATGGATCTTTCCCGGAGATGGAGATGATAATATTCTCAGACCTGGTGAAGAGGTGGTAATTTCCATGAATGCAATTGATCACACAACAATCTCTCCAAATTCTGTAAATCTTGGAAGAGCGGGATATTGGGCTGTATATGACCCAATCCTTACAAAGGGTCAGGCTGCTCCGGAATCAGGTGTAAAACTGCTTAAATGTTTCTGGAAGGTTGGGACATCAAATCAATACTCTTTTTCTTTGGCGAGTCCTGCATTTTTCATATTTACACTTGGCGGTAAAAGCCCGGAGAGATTTGCACAGGATACCTATACATGGCACCCAAATCAACCTGAAAGGAGAACATTTGATTGTCTTATGATAGATAAGAGGCTCATTATAGATGGAGTTGAGTGTTTCAGGGAGGCTACTGATTCTAAAAGATTGAGGCCGGAAATTGACAACGGATATGCAATGACATCAGGAACCGGAAGTGGTCAGAGTGTGCACAGGAGAATGGAAAAGGTAGTTACTGATGAGCTGGGTACAAGAACTCTCTATATGGATACAAATAATTCAACCCTGGACTTTGAAATTAGAAACTGGCCATCTCTTAAAATTAACTGATTATGAAAATTTCATTGTACAGAATAATATTTTTCACCTTGGCCATTTTGATTGGACAAAAGATGCAGGCTATAGACTCCGGTGGTAAAGCAGATTACTCATTCAGGAGGATTGCTGAGTTATACCCATGGCTCTGCTCAGCAAACCCGGCGGGTCTGGTGACTAAAGATTTTAATGATTTTTCTCAAGTAAGACTAAGTATTGAGAATATTGACGGGTCGTACAAGAATTACGACGATCCTGCAAATTTTTTTAGCTCCTCGGTTAATACCAGATCATTTGTCAGGAGAGGAAATTTTTATTTAATGGGTAATTTTGATTTTACCCATTTTGACAAAACTGCTCAGGCGTGGTCCGGGACAATCCATTCCAGAGATGTTATTAATATGCTTACTGATTCAATCCCCGGAAGAGTTCTTGGAGAGTCATACAGAATGTCAGGTGCTGCCGGTTACAGAATAAACAAAATATTTTCTGCAGGTATTGGGTTTAATTATGAAACTTCAACAGCTGCAAAAAGGGTGGATGGGAGAAATAAAAATATATTATCATCTTTTGAGATAAGACCAGCTATTAAGATAACAGGTGATAAATTTACAGGCGGATTAAACCTTCTATACCAATATAAAGCGGAATTCTCCGATTATATTTTTCTGGGAGACAATTCCGGCAAGCACATTTATAATTTCCAGGGTGGCTGGATGTATATAAAAGAGAGTATCACTAACTCTTCAGTCCTTGACAGAGGGTATTTCTCTGATTATTATGGTGGTGCTCTTCAGTTATCATACGGCTCCGGGAATTTTAGGATTTTTACTGAATTTGACATAAAGTACAAAGCAGAAGATAATTATGATGATTTTAACCTTTTGAGGAGATATGCATCAACGGAGGGATTATTTTACTCCCTGATCCTAAAGGCGGTATATAATACAAACATTAGCAGACACTCTTTACAATTAAATTTTAACTGCGAAGAGAGGTTGTCATATAAAATTGAGAATCAATATGAGCCGGTGCCAAATGAAGTAAATACCTGGAACTGGTTCGAATACGGAAAGACACTTCGGTATTACGATGCCGGCAGAAGATACAGAGCTGTATATACATTGGAATTAGGCGAAAACAAATGGAATCCAAGATGGAGCTTCTCTCTTTCAGGGAATCTCATAGATTTTAACAGTGAGTTTATTGTTTACCCTGCATTGTATTCACAAAAGTATTGTTTTGGCGGAGCTGACTTAGCTATATCCAGGCATTTTAGAGCTGGGAAATTTAATTTGATTGACATCTCTTTAGTTGCAGGAAATTATAAAGGCAAAGGAGATATGCTTACTGTTCAGAATCCAGTAATGACAGGTGTCCTTACTATAGCTAGTAGTTTAATGGAGGAGGACTTTTTTTACAATACATCCGGAAGAGTTCTGCTGGGCGGTGGATTAAGATACAGAAGAACTGTTAATGAAGACAAAGGAACAACCCTTTTCATTGATGCCGGAATAAGACAGTTTCAACGAAAAGGGTTGTCAAGAACCTATTTGAATATAAATTTAGGGCTAAACTTCTAGTTTTTCCCTGTCATGCCCAGTTTTTTAAGAAGAGCGTCCGGCTCAGGATCTCTGCCTCTGAAACTCCTGTATAAATTGGCAGGATCTTCTATGTTACCCTTGGATAGTATATTATCTCTGAATGATGCGGCAACATCTTTGGAAAATACACCTCTCTCTTCAAAAAGTGAAAAGGCATCGGCCTCTAAGACTTCAGCCCATTTGTAACTGTAGTATCCTGCGGAATATCCTCCGGCAAAAATATGACTAAAAGATGGAGAGAAGCAGGTTGACTCAATATTAGGCAATAGTTGAGTTTTCTTAACTGCATCTTTTTCAAAACTCTCAACATCTGTATCGGGCAAAGTTTTAAGTGAGTGCCAAGCCATGTCATTAATGCCATAAGTGAGCTGTCTGATATTGGAATAACCACTTAAATAGTTCTTTGCAGATACTATTTTGTCAATGAGCTCTGATGGTATAGACTCGCCGGTTTGGTAATGCTTTGCAAATGATGAAAGAAACTCTTTATTAATTGCCCAGTTCTCCATGATCTGAGATGGAAGTTCAACAAAATCTCTTGCAACATTGGTCCCTGTAAGTGATGGATATTTACCTTCAGCCAACATTCCATGCAGTGCATGACCAAATTCATGGAGGAGAGTAGTGAGCTCGTAATGAGTGAGTAGTGAGGGTGTCTCTTTTGTTGGTTTTGTGAAATTGCACACTAGCGAAACAAAAGGTCTTTTCTCAATGCCATTCTCAAAGTACATATCTCTGAATGTTGTCATCCACGCACCACCTCTTTTACTAGCTCTGGGGAAGAAGTCCATATATAAAAGCGAAAGGAACCTGTCGTTTGAATCATAAACTTCGAATGCCTTAACATCAGGGTGATATACAGGTATAGTTGTGTTCTCTTTAAATTTCAACCCATATAAGGAGTCTGCTAATGCAAAGATTGCTTGCTGGACATTTTCAAGCTTGAAATAGGGTTTAAGAAGCTCATCGTTAATTGCATACTTCTCGTTTTTATACTTCTCCGAGTACAGACTAAAGTCCCAAGGCATTAGAGTACCTTCAAATCCAAGAGAATTTGCGTAGTTCTGAATCTCTGCAACCTCTCTCTTTGCATACGGAAGAGATTTATCAAGCAGATTTTCAAGAAAAGAGTTAACTGTCCCGGCATTTTTGGCCATATTGACATCAAGCACATAATCTGCGTGTGTGGCATATCCTAAAAGATTAGCTCTCTCTATTCTTAAAGCAGCAATTTTCAGTACTATACCTGAATTGTCAAATTCATCTTTGTACGCTTTTGAGCTGGACGCCCTCCATAATTTTTCCTTTAGCTCTCTGTTCTCACTGTACTGCATAAACGGTCCGTAGCTGGGTGATTGCAAAGTATATACCCATCCCTCAAGCCCTCTCTCAGATGCATCAGCTGCACCGGATTCAATGGCGAAAGATGGTAGACCTGCAAGTTGAGCAGAATCTGTAATATGTATGAAAAATTTGTTGGTTGCACCAAGTACATTTTGGCCAAATTGTAATGAAAGCTGAGAGAGTTCTTTGTTTATCTCTTTGAATCTAATCTTTGCTTCCTGAGGAAGATTTGCACCATTCCTTTCAAATCCTTTATATGTCTCTTCAAGTAGTCTTGAATCCTCCTGACTGAGACTTATTGATGCTTTATTTTCATAAACTCTTTTAATTCTGGCAAAAAGAGCTTCATTAAGCATAATGTCGTTAGAATAATCAGTTAGCATTGGAGAGATCTCCAGTGCAAGATTCTGCATAACAGAGTCAGTTGCAGCTTCGTTAAGATTAAAGAAGATTGATGCTATTCCATTGAGTTTCCTTCCAGCATATTCCATTGCAACAATTGTGTTTTCAAAAGTGGGCTCCTCGGTGTTTGCCACAATTGAATCAATTTGAGCACGACCCTCTTTAATAGCCTCTTCAAAAGCGGGTTTATAGTGTTCGTTTTTAATTTTATCAAATGCCGGAGCTTCAAATGGATTATCTGAAGCAGCGAGTAAAGGATTCATATCTGTCATCTTTGTTTTACAGGAGTTAATTAGTAAAAGCGCAGAGATGGCAGCAATAATTGTTCCGATTCTTTTCATAAATGGTTTATAAAGTTTGAATGACCAGGTATTTTGTTTGTTCCCAGAAGCTTGCAGGCTGAGAAATTTTAAGAACCTGCATTCCGTTAGCATCCGGCTCAAATGTGTATGTACCTGTTGGGTGAACAGAAAGAACTTTTGCTTTCTCTGCATTTGTGTTAATCTCAGCAACCTCTCTGATATCTATTTTAATAAAGGCAGACTGTTCGGCCTGGTATGATATTTTGGCTGACTTAAAAAGTCCGCCCTTTGACATCACATTTGCACCAATAAGTTCAGACTTCGACCCAATTATGTAGAAACCTGAGTATATCTGGGCGTCTTGAGTGGCAATTGTCTCCTTCTGAGAGGCGGATGTCTGGCTAAGTGATGTTACTTCAGTCTTAAGAGTTGTTACAGTTTTGTCAAGAGATTCAATCTCCTGTGACTTAACAATCAGTTGTCTGTCTTTCTCTTCAAGCTGCCTTCCAAGATCAGCTATCATTACAGACTTTGAATCAAGTTCAGCTGTAAGAGCTGCCAGGCGTTTCTTAAATTGACTTGATTGAATTCTACTGTCATTTTTAAGTTTGTCAATCTGACTCTTGTAGCTTTTTATTGCATCTCCAATTGCTGCAACATCAGATTTAAGCTGGTCCCTGGAGTTTTCCTGTACTTCAGCACCACCTTTCTGAGATTGTAGTACCAAAATATTTTCAGCCTCTCTGATAGAACGAAGGCCCGATTCTACCTCATTAAGAGTTGCAAACACCTCTTCAAATTCTGCGCTCTTAACCGCGTGAACAGAGCCAAGCGAATCCAGCTGTGCCTGAAGCGCTTTGTATTTTGCAGATTTTTCCACACATGAGGTTAGAAAAAGTGATGCAACTGCAAGAATTGTAAAAATGAAAATCTTTTTCATTGTATTGATATTTAATTAATTAGATCCGATATTAAGTATATTATTCAATTCCAAATGTATGCAATATTTTAATTCGCTCTCAATTATTTTTCTTTGTTATGTAAACGCTTCCATTAGAGCTGTTTATATATGAGTAATTGTAGCAATGCATCACTACTCTTCCATCTCCTCTTTTTTTAAATGATGTTACATATCTGAAATCAAAACCAAGGGAGGAGAGCTCCTCTCCGGATACTCTTCGTTTTCCGCAATTACTTAAATCCTTTAAAATTTTTAAATTCTTCCGCAGTTTTTTGTTTACTGAATCTATTTCAACTTTTGCCAATTTACTTGCTGTATTATTAAAAGCATTTCTGCACGCATCACTGCAAAATATCTTGTCGCTTCTTCCCGCTATTGATATACCGCACTCTTTGCAAACTCGTTCCATTTTTTTATTTCAAATTTAACACTTGACTTTATTCAAGTATTACTCATTTATTATTCCAGATGAAAAATGTATGTTTCTAAAAAGGTTATCTTTGTATTAATATTGTAAAAGATGACAGAAATAATATTTACTAGACATGGTCAGACAGAATGGAATGTTGCCAGAAAGATGCAGGGTCAGCTTGACTCTCCTTTGACAGAAATGGGTCTTTTACAGGCAAGGATGCTGGGTGCCTATTTAAAAGACAAAAGTATTTCAGCTGTCTATTCAAGTCCTCTTCTAAGGGCAGAAAGGACTGCCACTATAATCAGAAAAGAGATCGGTCTGGAAAAATTAGAATTATCCCCGGCACTAAAAGAAATAAATTTATCTGACCTTGAAGGGAAATCATTTTCAAAAGCATTAGAGGAGGAGCCGGAAAGGATGCAGGCATTCTCATCTCATCCATCTGCTTTTAAACCTGGTCCGGGAGGAGAGACTTTTGAGGAGGTTCAAAAAAGGGCTCTCGGTTTTGTGTTACCCCTTTTTGAAAAGCATGCTGGGCAGAAAATCATTGTCGTATGCCATGCAGTAGTTCTGAGATTGATGATGGCATATTTTGAAAATTTCACAATAGACGAATATTGGAAGGTACAAGGGTTCTTCTTCCCTTGCAGTATTACAAGTGTATCTCTGAAAAATGGTAATTTTGTTTTGCTTCAGAGAAACAGTATTGAACATTCAAAATAGATAAACATTTTTAGTCGATTTTAAATGGTTAAACACAGAATTATTTAATTCCTGTGTTTTTATTTTGTATTGAACTTTAAAATCTTCAATATGGAAAAATCAATTAATCGCGTAGAATTAAGAGGGCATGTGGGGTTTGATCCGCGAATCAGTTCTCTTGAGGATGGGTTGCAGGTAATGAGACTCTCTCTGGCAACAAATGAAGCATACAAAAACAGAAAAGGGGAGTGGCAGGAGGAGACTGTATGGCACAATATTGTTGCTTGGGCCGGAAAAAGCATGCCGGATTTTGGGTCAATAAGGAAAGGAAGTACAATTTCTGTTACAGGGAGAATTAAGCCTGTTAATTACCAAACAAAGGCCGGTGTTGAGAGACAGACATATGAAATTGTAGCCTCTTCAATTAAACATCATTTACCGGGGAGTTCGGAATAAAATTTTGTTGTACTTTTGTTGTTTAACAAGCGGTGCCCATTGCGGGCCCGCTTGAAAATAACATTCCGTCATATGAGAGAGTTTCACATTTACAACACAATTAAAAGAAAGAAAGAGGTTTTTGAATCTATACATCCGGGAATGGCGGGTATTTATGTATGTGGTCCTACTGTATATGGAGATGCACATCTTGGACATGCGAGACCGGGAGTAACATATGATGTTCTTGTTCGTCTCTTAAGAAAGATAGGCTATAAAGTGAGATATGTGAGGAATATCACCGATGTAGGACATTTGGAGAATGACTCAGATGCGGGGGAGGATAAGATTGCAAAAAAAGCTAGACTTGAGCAGCTGGAGCCAATGGAGATAGTTCAGCATTACACATTAAGATATCATGAAGCAATGAGATTAATGAACACATTGCCACCTGATATTGAACCAAGAGCATCCGGCCACATTATTGAACAGATATCTCTGGTAGAGAAAATCTTAAAAAATGGATTTGCTTATGAGAGTAACGGGTCTGTCTATTTTGATGTTGATAAGTATAGCAAGCGTTACAACTATGGAGCACTCTCAGGCAGAAGTATTGATGATATGATTTCGAACACAAGAAATCTGGATGGTCAGAGTGATAAAAAATCCTCATATGACTTTGCATTATGGAAGAAAGCTGCACCTGAACATATAATGAGATGGCCATCTCCGTGGAGCGAAGGATTTCCCGGATGGCATTTGGAGTGCTCGGCAATGTCATCAAAATATCTTGGAGATACATTTGATATTCACGGAGGCGGAATGGATCTTCTTTTTCCTCACCACGAATGTGAACTTGCTCAAAATACTGCATCCAGAGGGGACTCCGGGGTAAAATACTGGATGCACAATAATATGATTACCATTAATGGGCAAAAGATGGGTAAATCACTGGGGAATTTTATAACACTGGAGGAGTTATTCACTGGATCTCATAAAATACTTGAGCAACCCTACTCTCCTATGACAATAAGATTTTTCATACTTCAGGCTCACTACAGAAGCACACTTGATTTCAGCAACGAAGCTCTTCAGGCTGCTGAAAAAGGTCTCAAAAGGCTGCTCCTTGCTGCATTAGAGCTGACAAAGATTAAAACATCTTCTGTAGCTGAGAGAATACCAGGACTGGAAGTCGTGAAGGATAGTGTTTATGAAGCGTTGTGTGATGATTTGAATACTCCCGTTGCCATTGCCCAGCTATTTGAAGCCGTAAGAATAGTGAATTCAGTAAAAGATAAAGGGGCATTGCTCAATACAGAAGATTTAGCCATACTATCGGAGTTGCTTAACGATCTCTCCCGGGATGTGCTGGGTCTGAAGGATGATAAAGCTGACTCTGCAAATGTTGATATTCTTGCAGGAGTTGTAGAGATGGTGCTGGAGATGCGGAGAGATGCAAAGATGAACAGAGACTTTGCTACAAGTGATTTAATTCGTCAGAAACTCACAGACCTTGGTATTCAGATTAAAGATACCAAGGAGGGGACGGATTGGAATTTGAACTAACCAATTAATACCTCATACAATGAAAAGAAGAGACTTCTTCAGGTATCTCTCAATAGGGGGTGCTGGTATTGCTATTTCTCCTATGGTAAAGGCTGCTGAGAGAATTCCGCTGTTTTTGTCCGATGATAAGCCTGCAACAAATATTGCAGATGCAATGGCTATTCCAAGAACAAAAAACTCAATGCCCGGATTGTACCCCGGAAGGGTTGTAAAGGTCACTGATCCTCTCTCTGTAGTTGATGGTGTCCCGTCAGATCAGAGGGCATACGATATGCTAAAGGCGAGTATGCTCCAGCTTACAGGTGAAAAGAACCTTAAGAGAGCCTGGAGGAAGTTTGTAAATCCAAAAGATATAATAGGATTAAAAGTAAATCCTGTTGCGGGCAGACTTCTGACAACATCTCATTCAGTTACCGGGGCAGTAATCAAGCAGCTGGAGGAGTCCGGAATTCCAAGAAAGAATATAATTATATGGGACAGAAGAGAGATGCAACTTCATGAAACAGGATACAACTCAGATAACTATCCCGGAATTGAGATTGCCGGGACTGAGTGTATGGATGAAAAAGGGGGATTCTATGATAATGAAGGGAAATTGTATTCTGAGAGTCGTATTGAAAAAAGAGAGAAGTTCTTTGCAGATGTTGAAGGGAGTTATGATTCATATACCATCCCTTATATGGTTAATGAAGGGAAGGACTCCTATTTTACAAAAATTGTCACAGAGAAAGTCACAAAAATCATTAATCTTCCAATTCTAAAAAACGCAGGACCTACTACCACTCTTTGCTTGAAAAACCTGGCCTTTGGTTCAATTACAAACACAAGCAGGCTTCATTCAAAACTATGGCACGAGACCTGTGCCTATGTTTGTGCCTTCCCCCCTTTAAGAGATAAAGTGGTTTTAAATATTGCCGATGGGCTAATTGGGTGTTTTGATGGAGGTCCATCTGCAAAGCCTCAGTTTATTTGCAATTACAACATGCTTCTGGTAGGTTCTGACCCTGTTGCAGTAGACAGAATTGGACACGATGTGATTATATCTAAAAGAGTTTCTGAAGGCATCCAAAAGATTGATCGTCCAGAAGCCTCAAGATTCATCGATATTGCTGAGGAACTGGGATTGGGGAGAGGGAGGAGAGAAAATATTGAGTTATTAGAGGTAAATTTGTTATGAAATTGATAATACTCTCTTTATTAGTTTTCATTCAGGCTGTTTTTTTGAAAAATCCTGATGAAACCAATTTTAATATTTTAAAAGAGAGAGTTTTTAAAGGAGAGGCTTTATATGGATTCATGAATGGAGGGAGCGATTTATATCTTGAGTATGGATTCCGGGAGTTAAGGGTTATGGAACTTATCTATAAAGGGAATGTATATTCTGTAGAATTGTATGATATGGGTAATCCGGAGTCCGCGTTTGGAATATATTCTCAGAATGCATTCAAATGTAATCCGTACGATAAGTTTTTCAGATGCGATTGTACCTCTCCTAAACAATATCAGGCTATCAAAGGTAATTTCTATATGTCTGTTGTTTATGAGAATAATACAGATGAAAACAGAGTGGGGGCATATTATCTTGCAGAGTATTTCTTCAATAAGTATGAAGCTCATGGAGATTTTTTACTACCGGAGAGCATATCAAAATATTTAATTCCGGGATATAAACTATCGGAGATGCTTAAGTATTCTTGTGGTCCAATCTCTTTGTCAAATTCCATATCAAGCCGGATGTACCTCTTTGAAGAGTTAGAATCATATAAAGTTTGGCTTCTTCAGAAGGAGGATGATTCTAAAATCGCAGACATAAGATTTAAATCCATAAAGGATGCTCAGAATTTCCTTGAGAGAGTTAAAGAGAATGAAGAGGGTCTTAAAAGGGAGATTATTGACAGTTTAAATATTACACTTACAATTCTTCCTGGTTTTTAGGTAGAGTGATAATAAACCGGCTTCCTGACTTTGCTTCAGATTCTACATTGATCTCTCCAGAATGTTTGGTAACCAGATAGTGACAGATCATGAGCCCAAGCCCTGTTCCGGGTTCTCCCTCTGTTCCGTACCTGCCATTCTCCAAATTTAGTGTAAACAATTTATTTCTCATCTCTTCAGACATCCCTATACCTGTATCTTCAACAGATATCTCAATCTTATCAGGCTTACGGCCGGACCCTTTTATAGTTATATCACCTCTGCGTGGAGTAAATTTTATCGCATTAGTGATTAGATTCCTGATAACAATTCTAAGCAATTTTGGATCTGCATCAACTTCAAGCTTGATGGGAATCTTATTGTATAGATGAATCTCTTTTGCTTTAGATATTTGGCTTAATGTATCAAGTTCCTCTTTAAGAGCTTCTTGAATCTTAATTCTCTCAGGATTAAATTGTATATTGTTCTGCTCAATTCTGCTCCATTGAAGAACATTATCAATCAATGTGTTAACAGTATTGACCGGGCCCTCTGTTTTATCAGAATTGACAGCACTTCTCAGATCATGAGTAATTATTGAAAAGAGTTTGTCCCTTTCATTTATGGCTATGTTCTTTGCCAGCTCCTCTCTTCTTAATTCACTTTTAAAATCATCAACCTCTTGTTTTAACAACTGTGCTTTAGCTTTAATGTTCTTTGTTTTCCACTCACAATATTTAAATAGTAAGGCTATAATAGTAAATATTAAAATCAGCTGAAAGAAGAGAGTGCCCCACCAGGCTGGTTTAATTGTAAAAGTATATGTGCTTTCGTCACTTTCAATCCCATCTCCGGTTATCGCTTTGACCCTGAATGTATATTTCCCCTTCTTAAGGTTCGCATAAGTTGCCTCAGTCTTGTCAGTGAGCGAACTCCAGTTATTATCAAATCCCTCAAGGATATACCGGTATCTGATACTCTTCATCTGAGTGTGCGTGGTGGCAATAAAATGAATGGTGAGATAATTGTTCTTGTGCTTAAGCACAAGATTTTGAGGTAATGAATACCATTTTGATATATTACTCATTTTAGCCCCGCTGACTTTCTCTCCGTTGGCAAGCGTTAATGTTGTATCAGGGCTTTTAAATATTTTTTCCCATGGTACATCCTCGTTGAAAACCTTCAATTTTGTTATTTGCATTGATGGGATATACTCCCCAGAATATGTATTTCCACCGTGATATGCAGTAAGCCTGTCCTCTGTTCCTATCCATATAGTTCCATTGCTGCTCTCTGTTATTGCCTCCTTTCTGCACTCCATCCCGGCAAAACCATCTTCAATTCCAAAACTATTAATAGATATTCCTCTGTTAGTACTGTCAATGTTTTCATGGACCCTTTTCTTTATTTCATAAAGTCCAAATCTAGTTCCTATCCAGATGTTCCCTTTTGAATCCTGAAAAATGCTCATAGCAAATTTGCTCTTAAGCCCACTCTCTTCAGAATATCTGATAAAGCTCTCTCCATCATGTCTGATAATACCCTCTCCGCTACTGGCCATCCATATAATTCCTCTGTTATCCTCAATTATACTGTTTATTGTATCTGTAAAAAACCCATTTTTCTTATTGAAATGTATGAAGTTTTTACCATCATATTTTGTAATACCGCCTCCGGCTGTTCCTATCCAGTAATTGTTTCTGCTATCCTGAATGAAACTTCTTATATGGTTGCTGCTTAAACCGTTTTTTTTCGAATAATTTACAACTGTATTACCTTTCATCATAAAAAGGCCCTCTCTGATAGTGGAAAACCAAATATTATTTCTATTGTCATTATATACATTGAGAATCATGTTATCTACCAGACCTGTATTCTTGTCGTATTTAAATGCCTCCTTCCCGTCATATTTTGTTAGACCTCCATTATCAGTAGCAATCCATATATTCCCGGAATTGTCAATTAATGTTTTATAAACAAACTTATCTTTATTACCCTCTCCCAGTAAAAATGGAGTTATGTATTGTCGTTTAATGCCATTTTCAGTTTTCTCAGAAAGGATATTAACTCCTCCTCCATATGTGCCTAACCAGATTTTTTCGTCTAAATCTACACTGATATATGATATTCTTGAACTTGACAGCCCTTCCTGAGATGTGTAATGGGTAAAAAGTCTTCCCTCAAATCTTACCAGGCCAGCCCCTCTTGTTCCAAACCATAAATTTCCGTTTTTATCCTGGAGCGAACTTCTTATTGCTTCAGCAATAAGTCCGTCGCTCTTGCCATACACTCGCATGGAGATTCCGTCAAATTTAGTAAGGTTACCATTAGAATTGCCAAACCACATGTTTCCATCCCTGTCCTCCAGGATACTTCTTATTGAATTGTTACCCAGTCCTTCACGAGTTGTATATGTAGTCAAGGCTCTTCCGTCATATTTTATAATACCCTTAAAAGCAGTGCTTATCCAGATATTGTTTTTACTATCAATAAAGAGTAAGGATATATGATCCTGGATAAGACCCTCTTTTGAAGAGAATGTGGAGAAAGAGACTCCATCGTAAATTGAAATTCCACCTCCGTATGTAGCAATCCACATTCTGCCTGATCCATCTTCAATAATAGATCTTACATCGTTTGCCGAGAGTCCGTTTTCTATTGTAAAGACAGTAAGTTTTCCGGGCTCATATTTAACCAGCCCTTTTCTTGTACCAAACCATATGTCTCCGTGCTTGTCTTCAAATATACAGTTGACAAGATTATGGGGCAGGCCCTCTTCTGTTGTGATAGTTGTGAAGAAATTACCATCATATCTTGTAACCCCGCCATCATAAGTGCTAATCCATAAATTATTGTGAGAATCAATAAACAGGGCATTAATAATACTTACCGGTAACCCCTCTCTATCAGTAAAGTGATAGAAAAATTTTCCATCATATCTGGAGAGGCCTCTGTCTGTTCCAACCCAGATATTCCCTGTTGAGTCCTGGACCAAGGCCCTTATTTGATCGTGTAAAAGGCCCTGCATTTTATAGAAGTAGAAGAAACTTCCCGGGTTAATCTCTTTATAAAGAGGCTCTTTAACTAAGACCTGTTCAGGAGTGCCGGCAATCTGATGTTTCTCTGAAAATTCAAAAGAATTGGGAATTGTTGTCTCTCCCTCCCCAATTACTCTTGTCGTTGTTGACATCCTGCTTATTTTCAGAGATAGTGGGATATTGCTCTGATTGGTTGTCATAGCAACAGCCGGCATCTTTTTCACATCAAAACCGGTTGGATTTTTGATAAATGTAGTGTCAGCGGGTAAGATTGAGTCAGGTGGTACAATGTACCCTTTGGTTCTTAACAGAGAAGGCAGGGAGCTATTTATAACCTCATTATTGCCCTCTCTGTTGCAAGAGAAAAGAATGGTGCTTAGAACAATTATTATTATTGAAGTATAAAGTCTCATTGTACAAAAAAGCTCTTTGTCACCTTTGTTTTAAAGGAAGAGTAATAATAAATTCAGTCCCTTTTCCAACCTCCGAAAGTACATCTATTCTTCCTTTATGGGCTTCAATCAACTCTTTACAAATAACAAGCCCAAGTCCGGTACTTGGTTCTCCATCTGTTCCTGATCTTCCGTTCTTGCTGTCAAGCTTAAAGAGAGATGATCTCATCTTCTCATCCATCCCAATTCCATTGTCCTTGAAACTTATCATGATTTCATCTTTCCCGGAGAGATTTGCACCAATTATTATTGTTCCACCCTTTCCTGTAAACTTAACAGCATTTGATATTATGTTTCTTATTACAATCTGAAGCATACTGTCGTCTGCTTCAAAATTATACTCTTCCGAGATATCAACTTTTATACGGATATTTTTCTTGGTGGCAGATTCAATTATCAGCCCCAGATTATCCTCAACACTTGCTTTTAAATTGACCAATGTTGGACTAAAAGGTATTGATTGTCTCTGGAGTCTTGACCATTGTAAAAGATTCTCCAGTAAATTAAACAGGTTTTTTGCCGAGATATTCATATTCTCAGCAAAAGACTTAAGTTCTTCATCAGTAAATGTTGCAACCTCTTCTGCCATTATTTCGGTGAGCCCAAGAAAACTGCTGAACGGACCGCGAAGGTCATGAGCAATTATGGAGAATAGTTTGTCCTTCTCCATATTTGATACCTCCAGCTCATTATTCTTAAGTAGTAATGCCTCTGTCTGCTCCCTGACTTTGCCCTCAAGAAGTTCTTTGTCTTTTTTTAGAATTCGCTCTCTGTACCTTATATAAAAATATATTAGAGCAACTAAGGTTAATACGATAAATATGTAAAACCACAATGTTTGCCACCAAGGGGGTCTGATTGAAAATTTATAATCAATTTCATTACTCCTTACACCATCACTTGAAATAGCACGGACCTTGAATGAATAGTTTCCGGGAGAGAGATTGCCATATGGGATTTCTGTGATAGTTACTGGAGGATTCCAGTGTTTGTCAAGTCCTTCAAGTATATATTCATACGTTACCTTTTTAATCTCGTTTTGAGTAACTGCAATAAATTTAAATGTAATATAGTTGTGTAAATATGGTAAACTAAGGTTCTCAGGAACATTATTCCATTTTGAGACCCCCGTAAATTTTATGTTTTTAAGCTTTACTCCGTTGTAAAGCCTGATTGTTGTATCCTGCCTCTCTTCAAGTATGGTCCATGGGATCTCTTCATTATACATCATCAGATTGGTCAGTTGAAGAGTAAATGGAGCATTATTATGAAGCTCCCTTTCCCCAAGGAATTGAGTCAATCGGTCATTAGTGCCGAATAGTAACTTGCCCCCGTCAATCTCTTCAATAGCACCCAGGTTACAACCCATTCCGGTAAAACCCTCTTCAAAATTATAGCTCTTTATTGAATATGTTGAGTCCCGAAAAATTTGGTTTACCCCAAAGCGCGTTCCGGCCCAGAGCCTTCCGTAAGAATCCTCTAATAAAGACAAAACATGGTCATTATTTAACCCGTTTAAAGAATTATACCTTGTAAAAGTCTTGTGGTTATAGCATACCAGACCTTCACCTGCTGTTCCGAACCATACATTCCCCTCTTTGTCCTCTTCTATGCTATACACGGTGTTGCTAAAGAAACCCTCTTTAGTCGTGAAATGAGTGAACTGAGAACCATTGAGAGAGGTGATACCACCGCCATCTGTGCCAAACCAAATCGTACCTTTGCTATCCTCGAAAATAGCAAGTATATTATTGCTGCTTATACCGGACTCAATTGAATAATTTGTAAAATTAGTACCATCAAACTTAGAGACACCTCCTCCATATGTCCCAATCCATATTATCCCTTTACTATCTTCGTAAATATCTCTTATTGTGTTGTCACTTAGACCCTGATCAGTTGTATATGTGTAAAGTTTATTTCCTTCGTAGCAAGAGATTCCGCCACCATCAGTTCCAAACCAGATATTTCCTTTTTTGTCCTCTATAATGCTGTATATCCGGGATGCATTAAGACCTTGCTCAACTCCAAAATATGACATATATTTTCCTGTTGTTCCAGAGACCTTCTCCTCTTTCATTATTGTTACATGGCCGCCAAATGTCCCCATCCACACTCTTCCCAGCCTGTCCTTCATTATGCTCATAACCCTGCTGTTGCTAAGCCCCTCCTCTTCTGTAAGATGGGTAAAGATATCCCCGTTGTATCTTACCAGTCCGGCTGTTCTTGTACCCATCCATATATTTCCTGATCTGTCCTCCATCAGGCATCTTACATATTCTGAACCAAGCCCTTCGTTAATGTTAAAGTTTGTAAAACTGATACCATCAAACCTGAAAAGACCGCTTGTTGTGGTTCCTATCCAGATATTCCCGGTATAATCTTCCATAATGCTTCTTATGCTACCGTCTATAAGCCCTTGTTCGCTGCCGTAGTGGTAATAATTGTAACCATCATATTTAATAATTCCTTTGGAAGATAGTCCAATCCATACATTACCTTTGCTGTCTGTAGCAAGAGATGTAGCTTCATTCTGCGGGAGTCCCTCTTTTACGGTATAGTTAGTAAAACTAACTCCGTCAAATATAGATATGCCTCCTATATTAGTTGTAATCCATAACTTGCCGTATTTATCAAAAAGAAGATAGCGGGTGTCGTTGTTGCAGAGGCCATTATCCTGGGTGTAGACTGTAAGGTTTTTACCATCATATTTTACTACTCCTCCTCCTGTAGCCATCCATATATTACCGGAACTATCCTCAGTGATCCAGTTTACGATATCACTGGGTAACCCATCCTCTTTAGAGAAAATTGTGAAATTGTCCCCATCCAGTTTGACAGCACCGCCTCTGAAAGTTCCTGCCCAAATATTGCCTTTAGAGTCGTGGTATACACTAAGTATTAGGTTATTAGTGAGTCCTTGATTAGTAGTGTAATGAGATAAATATTTCCCATCGAATTTTGTTAATCCGTCGTCTGTTCCAAGCCATAAATTGCCTGTGTTATCCTGATCGATTGCTCTGATCTGATCGTGTCTTAACCCCTGAAGTTTTCCAATTGAACTGAAGTTATATGGATTTTTATCTCTTACATATGCATCTTTAACCTCAATTCTGACAGGTGGATGAGCTGAAACACTTCTCTCTCGGTATTTGATTACAGATGGTATCAATGTATTACCATCTCCGGGAGTAAATATTTTGCTCTGATCTAAGGTTATTATTACAGGATCCTTGGCTTGTGTAACGCTTACAGGTGATAATTTCCAGTTGCCGATTGTGGCAGATGCTACTGTGGGACTTGATGCATTTACAGTGACAGGGGGTTTAAGATCTGTCTGTTTTAGTAATCTGCCTGTTACTGTTATGGAAGTAGGCTGCTCAGAAATTTGGCTTCTGTTTATCTCTTGCTTACATGATGTAAGCAGTAAGAATAGATTGAGAATTAGAAGCAACTCTCTTGAATTATTTCTGAATGCGCTGTAAAACATATAGTTGCATATTAACATCAAGTGCTCCCTGAATGAGCAAATTTAAATAAAAATAAACACAAACCATTATTGGTTTGTGTTTATTTTTAATAAGATAGGATGATCTTAGTTGGTTAATTCGTAGCCAAAGTCAATACCTTTTAGTGTCGCAGGAACACCTCGTTTCATCCATACTGGCATTGGTGTGCCCTTCAAATAGTGGTCAAAGAATTGACCAAGCCTGATGCTCAGGTCTTTAGCATTGATTCTTTTTGAAAGGTTATGCACTTCATCATTGTATTGAAGTAGCCATGCAGGTTTTCCAAGTCTTCTAAGTGCAGTGAAATACTCTATGCCCTGATACCACGGAACTGCATCATCAGCGTCGTTATGCATAATAAGCAACGGGGTCTCTACCTTATCAGCAAAAAAGAGTGGAGAGTTCTCTATATAAAGATCCAGAGCTTCCCATGGTGTCTTTCCTAACCTGCTTTGGGTGTGTTCATACTGGAACTGCCTTACCATTCCACTTCCCCATCTGATACCTCCATATGCACTTGTCATATTTGCAACCGGCGCACCTGCCCCTGCTGCTCTCCATTTGAAAGATTCTGGTTGGGTAATCATATATGCTACTTGATAACCGCCCCAGCTCTGCCCCTGTATTGCTACATTTTCGCTGTCTATCCATGGGTTTTCGCAAAGCATCTTTACACCTGGTACAATACAGTCAATTGCACTTTTGCCCGGATGACCAATTTCATAGACTATATCCGGAACAAATACTATGTACTCATTGCTTACAAAATATGGGATATTAATGGTTGATCTGCTTGGTGCAGGTGCTCTGTAAGCATGAAGAAGATCTGAGTTCCTTTCATAGAAATAGGCAATCATTGGGTATTTCCTGGTGGGGTCAAAGTTTTCAGGCTTGTACAAAAGGCCCTCCAGTTCAATACCTGTAGCCGATTTCCATGATACCAGCTCTACACTTCCCCAGTTGTAATCCGCCTGTTGCGGGTTAATATCTGATAACTTATTTTGTGTTTTAAAGTGATCTTTGGATACCCAGACATTAGGTGAGTTAGTGAAGTTTGCTTTTGAATATACTATCTCTTTGCCTCTTTTACTCATAACAACAGAAGCAAATGTAAATGGCTCCATATTCCATCGCTTCATCAAAGGTTTTCTTGCAGAGATGTCCTTTGAATAAAATCCATTCTCTTTGGTTTTGTTGTCAAATGCAGAGAAATAGAGTATTGATTTCTCTTTTAGTGGCTCGCTGTCTCTTAGTTCCCTGTCAGGCCTTATAATTCTGAATGTTAATTTCTCTGCTGCCCCTTTACCCTCAGTTATATTTTCAGGAGCTCTCTCCCCTTTGGGGTCAAATTTCCAGATATCATATCTGTCATAAATATATACCGCTTTATCTCCTTCAATCCAGCCCCCGGTCCCGTATGAAGAGGCCATGGAAGGAGAGTCGTGAAGTTCATCGGCAAAAGAGATGGTCATTCCATTAGTCAGCTTTACTATTTTCTCCTCCATAATGTCAAGCGAATACCAGTTTTTGTCGCTATTATCATACCATACGAAGAAATTCCCATCAGGAGAGATTGAGTAACTGCTCATATAAACACCTTTTGCGGCTACTCTTGAGCTCCCTGTGTTTATATCAATAATAATGAGATCTCTCTTTGGATTTGCATCCCACTGAGACTCGATTCTGTAGTCAAAATTTGTAATTGACAGCGCTTTTTGGGAGGACCATTTTGCAGGCACAATAACATTTTCATACTCCTCTTTTGCAAGTTGCACAAATGAAGGCTCACCATCAAGTTCAATCTTGCTTAAATAGCTTTTGCGAATTTCACGCTGTATGTTTTTTAATTGCATTGGCTGCACATAAGGCTCGGCATAATGCCATATATCAAGTCTTGCTACATCAGGTTCTTTATTGGTTGTGTCTTTTTCCCGCATTACAGGAGAGATTCCAAAAAATAGCCTCGTCCCCTCTTTGTTCAATTCCAGGCTTCTGTTCTCACTTATGCGCATACCTTCAGGTAGAGAGGCACAGCTGTTGTCAATCAGAATTCTGGCCTCCGGCATGCCGGATCTGTATTCCAGAATTGAGATGAATTTATCCTTATTCTGTTTTATTGTATCCAGTTTTGCGTAGAAAACCATCCTTGAGTTATCTTCACTGACAACAGGAAGTTTTAAGCTCTGTTTAAGGGTTGCTAAAAAAATTGGTTTAACAGATCTGTTTGCAGGAGTGTACATAAATAGTCCGGCTTTATTCACAGAGTCTTTAGAATTGGGTCTTGATACAAAAAACAGAGTATCTCCTCCTCTTGAAAAGTCATAATCTGCTACATTCCGTAATGTATCTGAAAAACCTGTTGTAATGCTGTATACATATAATTCAGTCCCCTGATCTTTATCCATTTTCACAGGTTTCTTCCCCTTTGCTGTATCAGCAGGCGGTGTCGTCTGGAATGCAAGATATCTATTGCTCAATTTAGCCATTTTATATCCTTTCAGATATGGAAATTTCCGGAGATCTCCTGTTTCAAAATTGTAAATGGCAAGAGTATCTTTAGGCATCTGATCCGGTTTGCTTTTTTTTATTCTGGCCTCTTTAGTCTGTATGAATAAAGGCTTAATAGAAAATGTAGCAAACCTGCCATCAGGAGTTATTCTGGCAGAGGTGCCTCTTTCAAATGTTTTTTGCTGAAGGTTTGTGAGATTGAGAGCAACAAGATATCCATCACCCTCTTGTGCATTCACCTGATAAACGGAGTACTTTCCGTTGTCTGAAACCTGAATATCTCCTATACTTTTCCAGTTATCATAAACGGAGTGATCAAGAGCTTTTTTCTGACCAAAAGATACAACTGAGAAAAGTACAAGTGATATTGTAATAATTCTTTTCATTCTGTTAATTTATTAATTTTTAAGCCATTTATCAAGCCATGAGTAGAATACCCTGTTCCATTGAATGCTGTTCTGTGGTTTTAGAATCCAGTGATTTTCACCAGGGAAGAGGAGTAATTCGGAAGGGACACCAAGTGCCTGAGCAGCATTAAATGCAGCCATTCCCTGATCTACAGGAACTCTGTAGTCCATTTCACCATGAGTAATGAGGATAGGCGTATCCCAGTTTTTCACAAGTTTGTGAGGTGAGCTTGCATAGTGCCTGTTGGCAACCGGGTTATTGTCCCATGGTGCACCACCGTTGTCCCAGTGCGGGAACCACATCTCTTCTGTGGTCATATACATATGCTCCTGATTGAAGATGCCGGCATGTGCAATAAATGCAGAAAACATACCTTTATGAATTCCGGCAAGGTAGAATACAGAATATCCACCGTAGCTAGCACCCACAGCACCCACTTTACCCACAAATTTCTCCTTTTTCATCTCTTTAACTGAAGAGAAGTAATCTTGCATATTCAGGCCAGGATAGTCTCCTGAAATCTGATCTGTCCACTCCTGTCCAAAGGCGGTGGTTCCTCTTCTGTTTGGAAGGATAACTATATAGTCATTGGCAGCCATAAGCTGGAAGTTCCAGCGATATGACCATCCCTGGCTAAGAGTTCCCTGTGGCCCTCCAAGGCAGAAGAGCAATGCAGGATAAACCTTTGTGGAGTCAAAACCCGGAGGATAGACAACCCACATATGCATATCCTTATTATCAACAGTCTTAATCCATCTCTCCTCAACTCTTCCCATTGTTATCTGATCAAGGAGGTGCTTGTTCTCAAATGTAAGTTGAGAAAATGTTCCATCAAGAGGGTTGATTGAAACAACTTCAACAGGCATTGACATGCTTTTGTATGTGCCCACAAGTTTATCCCCTGCAAGCTGTACACCATCAAAATCAAACTGGTCCTGAACCACCTGCCTGATCTCCCTGTCTGCAAGATTTACAAGATATACACCTGTAAGAGCCTTTACACAAGATGTGAAATAGAGACCGGAGCCATCCGCCAGCCATGTAATTGACTCGGCATTATAAGGAAAATCTGTAGTTAGCTCAGTTTTTACCTTTGTCTCAATATCCATGATAAAGATTCTCTTTTTGTCTGCCTCAAACCCCGCTCTCTCCATTGATATCCAGGCAATAGTTTTACCATCAGGTGAGAAGAGCGGATCCGTGTCATAGCCCGGCATTCCATCAGTTATATTTTCGTGAGTCTTCTCAGCAATATTGTAAATATAAATATCTGTATTTGTAGAGAAAGCGTACTCTTTTCCGGTAAGTTTTCTGCTGGAGTATGCAATTGAGAATCCATCAGGGCTCCAGTTCAGCTGGTCAATACCACCAAAAGGCAGTACAGGCAATTCATAAGGCTCATTCTCCAGTATATCTGTAATATTGCTGAGCCCCTTGCCGTCAAAGTCAGCTATAAAAGTGTGGGGAATGGTTTCAACAAAATGATCCCAGTGTCTGTACATAAGATCTGAGTACATTCTTCCGTTTGCTTTGTCAAGATCCGGCCACAAATCCACAGCCTTTTTGTCAGCTTTAACATCGCTTACAAACATAATTTTACTCCCGTCAGGCGAAAAATCAAATTCGTTTATCCCATTCTCGTAGTCGCTTACCTTTTTTGCACCAGTCCCGTCGGCTTTCATCATCCATAACTGTCCGCCTGAAAGGTATGCAATCTCGTTACCGTTATTTATCCACCTTGCATTGTTCTCGCTGCCGGATGTGGTAGTAAGCTGCTTCTGATCAGAACCATCGGCGTTCATAACAAACAGTTCCCTGTTGTTTTTATTTTGAGGAATACTGGTATATGCTACCCCGTAAAGAATCTTTGAACCGTCCGGTGATACCTGAGGGTCTGATACCTTTCCCATACTATGCATCACTTCAGGAGTGAGTCTTCCCCCCTCAACTGTAATGTTGCTTTTTGTGATTAGCTCTTCCGGCTGCTTTCCGGAGTCTCCTCCGCAAGAGGCGGCAATTAAAGCAGTTGAAATTAACATAGTGAATAGTTTACTTTTCATAGAATATTTTGAGTTATTATTTAATTCAGTTATATAAAACGTAAAAATAATTTATTTTTTTAATAATTTAAGTAATAATAACGAATAGCCATTATAGGTTCAGCGAAAGCCCGACTTTTATCCACCGGCCCGGCTGAGGCAAATTTCCAAGGTAGAGGTAATCTGTGCCAAAGAGATTTGTCGCCTCAACGGATACCCTCCATTTTGGCTCACTCCAGACGACTTTTACATCTGCCAGGGCAAAAGATTTATAAGGTACCTCGGAAGAGTTTGGCCCGAGCCATGTTCCCTCTCTCTTTTGAAAACTCAGGTCCCACCTTGCAGAGAGTTTCCCAAAAATTTTATGGTCTGCGAAAGCAGTTGCCTTATGCCTGAGAAAGTCAGTGGCATAGAGCGAAAGCAGTCCGTCAGTTTTCTTTGAAACATCCAGAAATGCATAAGTCACACCTGCACTGTTCAGGAATGAGTTTGTCCAGCTTCTGGTTACTGACACTTCAATGCCAGCCGTAATAACATTGGTAATGTTACTGGCCTGCCACTGGTCAGATCCGCTTGTCCTTGTCCAGTCAATAATGCTGAACCCATATCTGTAAAATCCCGACAGAGAGGCTCTGAGCCCCGATTTTGCATACCTCAGACCAAGCTGTCCCGATACAGCCTCCTCGGGTTTGAGATCCATATTCCCTGTCTGGTTGGGACTCTTGTAGTAGAGGTCGGTAAATGTAGGCTTTCTGAAAGAGTTGTTTACCCATGCGTTCGCCTCAAGATATGGTGATATGCTGTATGCAGCACTTGCACCGCCATAGATGCGCATGTTCTCTGCTACAAGCACACCTGCCGTGAATCTCCACTGTTCCATCTGAAGAATATGTTTAGCATAGGCCGATGGTGTCTGCCTGCTTTTGCTTCGCGTATACTGAGTCCCCTCCGGAGAGTAGTGCCCGCTCTCCCCCTCAATGGGATCGCCAAGCACAGTACTGTAAATGTTTTCAAACCTGTATCCGGCACCAACGAGTGTTGTACCTGCTTTGCCCCAGCGTCTTGCTGCCTGAATATCTGCTCCGGCAACATCGCTGCGGTGGTAGTTGTGCCCCTGATACCACGGAGCCGCTTCATATCTGAAGAGTTCAAACCTGTCAAAATGCCTTCTGTGGTATGCAATAGCCTTAATTTGCCAGTAGCCGCTCCTGTATATGTACTGAAGGGATGATAGCCAAAGACTTGTCTCTTCAAATTGCTCCGGATATGCTGCTGTATAAAAGCTGTTAGCTCCGAATGCCTTATGCTGATATCCTGCCTGAGCATAAATCTTGTGCTTATTGCCCTTTGTTGCAAGAACACTGGTAAACAGATTCAGAATATCAAAGTCTGTATTATCTGAATAACCATCTGAGCGGCTATATCCTCCTCCCGCCTGGGCAGACAGATTCCATTTACCGTTGTTTTTTGCATATTGGAGATTTGCATCACCCTTGAAGTATCCGAACGAACCTCCGGTGAGGGCAAGTGATATTCCCTTTTTTGCAGGATTTTTTGTGATTATATTGATTGCACCGGCATATGCCACTGAGCCCTCTGACCAGGCCCCGGGTCCGTGCAGGATTTCAATCCTCTCAATCTGAGAGATCTCAACAGGAATATTAAGAGAGTGGTGTCCGGTTTGCGGGTCGGTATAGTTGACCCCGTTAATCATGACCATTGTCTGGTCAAATGTTCCTCCAAGAATGTTCAGATCAGACTGAACCCCTTCGCCTCCCCGTGTACGGAGGTCGGTTCCCTGGAGATATCGCAACAGATCGGGGAGATTGTTTACCGCAGCCCGCTCAATCTCTGCCTGCTGAATTACTGCGACAACTCTTACCAGAGGCTGGAAGGGCGTGGGTCGTTCTGTATTGATTATTAATTCTTCAAGTGCGCGGATAGTGTCGTTTCCGCTTTTCTGGTTGCTCTGAGCCAGCAAGGGCTGACCATTCATCACTAAAATTGAGTAGGCGACAGAGAGGACACCAATCTTAATCACCTTTCCCAGGGAAGCAAAAGCCGCCCAGGGAGTCCGTTTCCATCTTTTAAAACAGATGGGTTTGGTTTTTCTTTTGTTGTTGTACATAAATTTAGTTTTTCTGTTGCGAAGGCGCAAAAATAGAAACTAAAAGGATGAGAGCACAAATAAAAATTGTAAATTTGATTAATTAACCAGCAATGTCAATACCAGAATGGAATCCCTAAATCTCGCCCTTGTCAGGGCAGAACTTCACTTAACTCCGGAATATTCCCACAAGGAGAATCTTACCGCAGATACCATACTCAGATATATCAGGGCAACTGAACCTGATGAGCTCTACACCGGAATTGGAGGGCATGGTATTGTGGCCGGCTACAGGGGTGTCTGGCCGGGAGACTCGCTTATGTTCAGGTGTGAGATGGATGCCGTTCCAACAGAACATGGTCCGAACCACCTCTGCGGACATGATGGCCATATGGCAATCCTCATTGGTGTGGCAAATGTTATTTCAAAGGCACGGGACTACCCGGGTAAGGTGTGGCTCTTTTTTCAGCCTGCAGAGGAGATAGGAGAGGGGGCTGCCCGTATGGTGGTGGATATCTCAAAGCACAGAATCAGCTTTGATTACTCCTTTGCCCTGCATAACAATCCAAGACACGAACTAAACAAGGTTATAATGTACAGCGATGTTTATGCGGCCGCATCTGTGGGAATGGAACTGCTCTTCTCAGGCTCGCCTTCACATGCTGCCTTCCCCGAGCAGGCTGCCAACCCAACCTACGCAATCATTAACATTGTGGAGGAGATTAAGCGGATGAACTCAGACAAAAGGCTTTTTCATAATTTTGTTCTGGGAACCGTGGTAAACGTTCATATTGGTGAGGCAAACTACGGAGTGACTCCCGGTTCGGGAATTATCAGGGTTACACTCAGAGCCTATGACGAGAATGATCTTAACCTCTTCTGCCGCAAGATAGAGAGCTTTGCAGGCGAAAAGGCATCGGCCTCCGGTCTTAAGGTAGATATAACATATCATGACCGCTTCCCCTCTACAAGAAATAATGTACTTGCATCCAACATGGTACTTGAGGCTGCTCAAAAACTGGGAATTCCTGTTGAATGGGCTCAGGCCCCATCAAGAGGTTCGGAAGATTTTGCTCACTTTACATCTATCTCAAAAGCCTGTTTCTTTGATATTGGAAACGGCAAGGAGAGCGATGATATTCACCGCGAAGGTTACAGGTTCTCGGATGAAATACTGGAACCTGCAGTAAGATTATACAGTTCAATAATTTATAACAGACAATCAAAATGAATTTCAGGAGTTTGACAATTGCACTTCTTGCATTAATCTTAACTACATCAGTTATGGCACAGACAACACCCGCAATTGAAAATATATTTGCCCGCAAAAGCGTTAGGCAATATACAGAACAGAAGGTAGAGCAGGCTACACTTGAGCTGCTCATAAAGGCCGGAATGGCTGCGCCTACAGGTATGAACAAACAGCCGTGGGAGTTCATTATTGTAACAGACAGGGCAATGCTTGAAAAATTTGCGGCACTTCTTCCATATGCAAAGATGGCTGCAAAGGCTCCTGCCGCCATTGTTGTGGCAGGAAATCCAAAGGTTTCTGAATACTGGTATCTCGACTGTTCAGCTGCAACGCAAAATATTCTGCTTGCTGCCGAATCCCTGGGCCTGGGAGCAGTATGGACTGCCGCATACCCCTATGAAAAGAATATGAACATCATTAAGGAGGTTCTTTCAATTCCGGAACCATACCTTCCACTTTGCCTGATTCCTCTTGGATATCCAAAGAGCGAAACAAAGGCAAAGGATAAATGGAAACCAGAAAAGGTACATCAGAACGGCTGGTAAGATGAGAAAAACCCTCTCTCTGATAATCTTTGTCTTAGTCGCATCCACTCTTAAAGGTCAGATATACTCAGGCAGAGTTACCGACAAAGAGGGGCGGGCGATTCCTTTATATTCAGATGTGAAATGGACGCTGTGCCAACAGAGTCAGGTCCTGTTCATTTATGCGGACACGACGGACACATGGCTGTGCTGATCGGCCTGGCAGAGGAGGTGGGAGAGGGAGCATCACTAATGGTAGCTGAACTCTCACGCCTGAGAGTGAATTTTGACTATGCATTTGCTCTTCATAACAAACCAAATAAAGAGCTTAATAAAATTCTGATGTACAAAAATGTCTATGCTGCATATCAGAGATTTTGCACTGGGCACTGTTATAAATGTGCATATTGGTGATGCAAATTATGGCTTTACACCGGGAACAGGAGCAATCAGAGCTACTTTAAGGGCATACGACGAGATGGATCTCAATCTTTTCTGTAGAAGAATTGAAACATTTGCGAGGGAAAAATCAGCAAAAGCTATGTTAAATGTTGAGATTACTTATCATGATAGATTTCCTGCTACAACTAACAATGCTTTTGCCTGCAGTATGGTGGAGGAGAATGCAAAAAAACTGGGTATGAATTTTGAATACTCAAAATCTCCGGAAAGAGGATCTGAGGACTTTGCCCATTTTGCCAGTATATCTAAAGCTTGCTTTTTTGATATTGGCAATGGATTTGACGGAGACGATATTCACAGGGAGGGTTACAAGTTTAATGATTCAATACTTGAAAGTGCACTTAGATTATACTACACAATAATATTCAAATGACATCTTACCCTAAGAGCCTCTCTAAACTTCTCTTGTTGCTGATTTTTACATTCTGCGTTTACCGGTTAAATGCTCAAATATTTTCAGGGAGGGTAACAGACAGAAGAGGTGAGGGTATCCCATTTGCTACTGTATATATACATGAACTTAAGTCCGGAATAAGTGCGGACTTAAACGGCGAGTTTCTCTCAAAGTTATCCCCCGGGAGATACACACTGGAAGCCTCCTCACTTGGTTTTAAAAGGGAGCAGTTTGTTGTTGAAATGGGTAATATAAACTTATACAGAACTTTAGTCCTTGAAGAGATCTCTTATGAGCTTAACGAGGCCCTTTTTTCAGGCAGAAGAGATGACAGAGGGAGTGTGATTATGAGAAAAGCAATAGCCAAAGCGCCCTATTTCAAGTACCAGGTCAGAGAATATGATGCAGATAGTTATCTCAAGGGAACTTTTAAGATAACCAAGGTGCCGGCCCTGCTTAAACTCAAGTCAATGAAGGATAAGGTGAATCTCTTCACCGGGAAGTTGTTTCTTCTTGAGTCTTTTTCAACAGTAAAGTTCTCCTTTCCGGATAAATATGAGCATACTATAAAAGCCTTTTCAAGTACAATCCCTGATGAGATTAGCCCCGGTGATTACTCTGTGCTTATGAAATCCTCAATTTACGATCCTCAGATATTTGGACTTGTATCACCTTTGTCTCCAAAAGCATTTTCTTATTATAAATTTATTTACCAGGGGGTATCAAATGAATCAGGCAGAGTAGTCAACAAGATTCTGGTTGTCCCAAAAAGGGGGAATTCGAAACTTTTTGCAGGAACACTTTATATTGTTGATAATATGTGGAGTGTCTCATACGCAGAGTTAGTCTCTGAGCAATCGGGAATTAAGACAAACATAAAGGTAAACTATAATGAGGTGGCAGACGAAGTTTTTCTTCCAACAACATATAACATTAATGCATCAATTGATGTTATGGGAGTTAAAGGGGAGGGACGGTTTTACTCATCAATGAAATATACAAATCTTAAAAGGAACTCAGCCACTATCTCAAATCCTGTCACTCAGGTTAAACCAGTCGTAAAGGAGAGGAGTCTTGAAATTAAAGAGACTCCATCAAATACAACAGTTAAGGTAGACTCCTCTGCCAATAAAAGAGACTCGGCCTATTGGCTTGAAGTAAGAAAGGTGCCTCTCAGGGTTGATGAGGTTGTCTCTTACCAGAAATCCGATAGCATCAAGATTGAGTTCAGGGAGATAGAAAAGAGGGATTCTGTAAAAAATCAGAATAGTGGTAAAGGAGGCTCAGCACTTGAGCAAATTTTGTTTGGACATAAATATAAAGTTTCAAAAGATCTCTTTTTTTCATTCGGGGGTCTTTCAAAAGTTGTAGGAGATTTTAATTTCGTTGACGGATACCAGTTGGGGCAGAATATTTCTATCAATTATAACGCTATAAAATTTACCCCTTTGAAATTTGATGCATCTGCATACTACTCACTTCAAAGAAGGCTTATGTTGTGGAGTACATCGCTAAGTGTGAGACATTCTCCGCTAAAAAATGGTTTTGTGAATATATCTGCAGGAAGAGAAAGCTCAGACATCAGTGATAACCCGGGGGTAAACAGGTTTATTAATTCATACTCATCCTGGTTATTTGCAATAAACCCTGTTAAACTGATGGATAAAAAATATTTTGAAATAACAACAGGGATTGATATTGCAAACGGGCTGCAATCATCTGTATCTATTGCTCATAATACCTATTCACAACTTGTAAATGGTGATTATAAAAGTCTTTTTGGTGCCCTCCCGGAGTTAAATATTCCCGAGAATATATATGGAGGAGAGGTTCTTAACTTATCCTCATTTATGGCATCGGCTTCTCTGCAATTTACTCCAAGGTATTATTACAAAATTGATAATGGATACAAGAGGTATGTAAAGTCTTCATATCCCACATTTACGGTTAAGTTCATAAAGGCTTTCAAAGGTTTTAATGCACAATCATCCTGGTCAAGGTTAGAGACAGGCATCAGGCAAAAAATTAAAACAGACATATACTCTTCTCTTTCCTATAATATTAATGCAGGGGTATTCCTATCCTCTTCAGTTGTCTCTTTGCCGGACTATAAACATTTTGCTGCCTCTGATCATATATTTTCCAACGAACTTTTTGATAACAGATATTTGATGCTTGGGGGATATCTCCTCTCTACAAGGGACTCCTGGGTAGATTTAAAAGTAAATTACAATACTGAGTATCTTTTACTTAAAAGGTTGCCTTTTCTCAATACACCGCTAATAACAGAATCTTTGCACTTAAAATCACTTTGGCTTCCAGGAGATGGAAGACATCATACTGAATTAGGTTATTCTATTGGAATGGATGATTTGGGCAGAGCAGGTCTCTTCGTCTCGTTTAACGGAATAAGATACAAAGGGGTCTCATTCAGAATCACTATTCCCCTTTTTAAAGCTCAATAGATAATTTTCAACAGTTTCCGGGAAATATCTGTACTCAAGCAAATGAATTTTTGATGCAAGAGTATCAGGTGTCTCATCTTCATTTACATAACAAATACTTTGGAAAAGGATTTTCCCATTGTCATAAACTTCATCAACAAGATGTATAGTAATTCCACTCTCTCTCTCGCAAGCGTCTATAACAGCTTTATGAACTTTTAGCCCGTACATCCCCTTTCCTCCATATTTTGGGAGAAGCGATGGATGTATATTTATTATTTGATCTCTGTACCTTTCAATGATTCTGTTTGGTATTTTCAAAAGAAATCCGGCCAGAATAAGGGAGTCTACTTTATACTTATCAAGGACTGAGTCTACTAACATTGTGTCATTCAATTCAAATGGTGAAAAAGTATAAGAAGGGACATTAAGATTTCTAGCCTTTTCAAGCACAAGGGCATCATTTTTGTTTGATAAAATGAGTACAACTTTTATGTACTTTGAATTAGAGAAGTGTTTTATAAGATTCTCTGCATTTGTTCCTGAACCAGAAGCAAATATGGCGATATTAATTTGACACATTATCAGAAATTTAGCTCCAAAGTTAATTAAAAAAAATTAACTGAGAAATGCCGGAATAATTACACTCTGTTTATAACCACTCAGTTAATTAAGGATATTAGGTTTCACTTGCATAAATTTTTATAATTCGTTTTTTTTACTTTCCTTTGCAAACTAATTTTGAAATAACTAAAACCAGATTTATTAACTAACTATTTAAAATTATGGCAGATATTACATCTAAGGTTAAAGCCATCATCGTAGACAAGCTTGGCGTAGACGAGTCAGAAGTTACTCCTGCAGCCTCTTTTACTAACGATTTAGGTGCCGATTCACTTGACACTGTTGAGCTTATTATGGAGTTCGAAAAGGCATTTGGTATAACCATTCCGGATGAGGCAGCAGAAAAGATCTCTACAGTTGGAGATGCGATAACATACATCGAAAACAACGCTAAGTAATAATTACACAAGTATAAAAATGCAATTAAAAAGAGTAGTCGTTACAGGGATTGGAACGATAAATCCACTGGGAAACAATATTTCAGAATATTTTAATAATCTGGATAATGGTAAAAGCGGTGCATCTCTAATTACCCGTTTTGACGCTTCACTTTTTAAAACCAAATTTGCTTGTGAAATTAAAGACTTCGATCCTGAAAAACATGGTATTGACCGTAAAGAGGCAAGAAAACTTGACCTGTTTGCTCAGTATGCGCTTGCTGCCACTTCAGAGGCAATCTCAGATTCCGGTATAAATACGGAAACTGTTGATTTAGACAGAGTGGGGGTAATTGTTGGTTCAGGAATTGGCGGAATTGAAACGATGTTTCAGGAAATAAAGGGCTATGTTGAGGGTGGATGCACTCCTCGATTCAGCCCTTTCCTTATTCCTAAAATGATTCCGGATATTGCGGCGGGTCACATATCTATGAAATATGGCTTCAGGGGACCAAACTTCACAACTGTGTCGGCTTGTGCCTCCTCTACTCACGCAATGACTGATGCCTTTAATTATATCAGACTTGGTAAGGCTGATATTATCGTTACCGGTGGGTCAGAGGCGGGAATCTCTGTACCAAGCATTGGTGGTTTTAACTCAGCCCAGGCGCTCTCAACAAACAACGAAAATTGGCAAACAGCTTCCAGACCATTCGATAAAACCAGAGATGGTTTTGTTATGGGAGAGGGAGCAGCAATGCTTATTTTTGAAGAGTACGAGCACGCAATAGAAAGAGGAGCCAGAATTTACGCAGAGGTCTCAGGCGCAGGTCTGAGCGCAGATGCTCACCATATCACTGCACCACATCCGGAGGGATTAGGTGCTTTGCAGGTTATGAAACTTGCTTTGGAGGATGCTGAATTTAAACCGGAAAATGTTGATTACATTAATGTCCACGGAACTGCAACTCCACTTGGAGATATTGCTGAACTTAAGGCTGTTAAGAGTCTCTTTGGAGAGCATGCTTATAAATTAAATATAAGCTCTACAAAATCAATGACCGGTCACCTACTTGGTGCAACTGGTGCTGTTGAGGCTCTTGCATGTATTCACGCAATTAATTCAGGAATGGTGCCACCTACAATTAACTTTGAGCACGAGGATCCTGAGATTGATTATAAACTCAATCTTACCCTTAACAAATCTCAGAAGAGGGAGGTAAATGTTGCAATGAACAACACTTTTGGATTTGGAGGACACAACTCCTGTATTATCTTCAATAAGCTAAAGAAATAACTTTAGTCTTTACTAAAATTTAACAAGCCACATCATACCGATGTGGCTTGTCTCTTTATATATAAGCTTCAAGGAAAATCTATGGTATAATAGCGTAAACAATCTTAAGTTTAGGTTTCCTTACGGCAGTGTTGCCATTTAGGACACCTTTGTAGTAGATTGTATTGTCAATAAAATAATTGACTTCTCCTGTCATAGAATTTGTACTGGATGAAACAGGCATAATATAAGCCTTAAGTTCATAGCTTTTTGTAAGCTCTCCTTTTAGCAGGCTTTGGAAATATGATGTTATGTTGAGATTGTATGTAAGAAGTGATTTGTTCATATTTCCTTTGTCATCAGTAAAGGAGATCTCATTCAGAAGCTGATAATATTTTCTGCTGTTGTATGCCTCTCCATCTGATTTTGTAGCCAGGTATAATTGAGGAGGATATTGTGACAGGACTTTGTAGTTCTGCGGGTATTCATATGGGAAAACAAGTTCAGCTTTGGATATTACTATCTTATCAACGGGAGTATTTATACTGGCTGCCCAATCTGATATCATACCCCTGACTTGTGTCATATCAATGAATGGCTTAACTCCTGCAAGCCCCTCAACAAACATCTTTTCACCCGGATTTTCTGTTTCAATAACAGATGATGTGTGATTTATTATATTAAGATTTAAGTCTGTGTCTGTTGTATAATAGAATATTACACTGTCTTTTTTCTGAATCTTGGAGTCAGTGTGGTTATATGAGAGAGCCATAGTAATTGATGATGGTACAATAATATTAAATCTCCCACCAACAAGTGAACCTGGCAAAGGGTCTGTTTTAATTACAAATCCCTTGAACCGTTTAACAAATAATTCCAGACTATCCATCTCTTCATGAGAAGCAGTAAGGAGCTCTCTTGCATAATCGGCAGGGAGTTCAATATTAAGGGTGTCGCCCCCAAAGTATGTATTGCCTCCAGGATTTAGAGGATTTGAATCGTAGTCTGCCTCAGAAATGGAGTTATTGTACATTTTGAGTGAATCCAAATCTGTAAGGAGTCTGTGTATATATATATTCTGAGGTATTCTGCTGTCAACTTCGTCAAGTACAATATTACCTGTAACCTGGATAAACATCCTCAGGTAGTTTATTCTGGGGTCTGTACCAAATCCGTTAGTGTCTTTCTGAGGATACATTCTGAATGCTCCGTATGATGTTGTTACACCCAGATCACTATCTTTGTTTGCTCCTACAACAAGAGCCCCGGAGGTCATAGTCTGAAGACTGTCAGAACTTTTCATCTGTACAGGAAGATCAAACTCCTTTATGGCAATTTTGAATATCTGGTCAGATGGAACAAGTCCTTCACCGGCCTTTTTGTCAACTGTAATACAGGAAGCCACCAAGAAAAGAGAGGCGGCAAGCACAATAATTTTTGAAGGGTTAAACCTTTTTGTCATCTCTACCCAGAATTTGGTCATAAAAATTTTTGTAATCTTGTATATAAGAGTTTTCCGGGTGGTCTATCTCCCTGTATGGGAGAAATTTTGCATGGGATGATGCAATGGCCGACTCCAGTTCGGCAGGCAAATCGCTGCTTCCGGCTATAACTCCGTTTGAGTACTGTATGGCTAACTTAGCAAGATTTATGCCATTTGCCGGATTTAAAACTTCCAGGTCTTTATTCCTTATGCCTGGTACTATAATTTTTGATTTAGTCTCTTCGTTAAACTCCAGGTCAAGAGAGTCATTATATAAAGAGAGAACTACCTTGCTGTCTGTAAAAATAGGGTCGTCGCTGTAAACTTTCCTGAGATACAAAGGCAGGAATTGAGAAATCCACCCCTGACAATGTATAATGTCCGGTTTCCATCTTAGCTTTTTCACAGTCTCAAGTACACCTCTTGCAAAGAAAATGGCTCTTTCATCATTATCATTGAAATAATTATCGCTGTCATCCCTGTAAACATACTTGCGATGGAAGTAATCCTCATTATCAATGAAGTACACCTGCATTCTGGCAGCTGAAATTGAAGAGACTTTTATAACAAGAGGTCTGTCAATATCGTTAATAATAATATTCATGCCGGAAAGACGGATTACTTCGTGGAGCTGGTACCGGCGTTCGTTTATAGTGCCGTATCTCGGGACGAAGGATCTGATTTCAGCTCCGCTCTCCTGTATCCCTTGAGGAAGATATCTGCCCACTGTCGCAATAGTTGACGAAGGCATGAAATGTTCCATCTCGGAGTTTACAAAAAGAACTTTTACAGGTTCGCTCATATTCAGAATAGTGTATAAGTTAGGCAAATTCACTACAAAGATAATAAATTTAATTTAATTGATGAGTTTTTATATCTTTGGGGCTTTGTATATGAAGAGGCGAGATAACAAAAGTGTTGCAAGGAGGTTTCTGCATTCGTACCTCTCTTCACTGATTAGCATAACTTTAGTGCTTGTGCTTGCTGGTACAGGTGGTTTGGTGGCTGTCAATGCTGCCGGAATGAGAGATTATTTCAGGGAGAATCTAACTCTTTCTGTGATTTTCGATGCAAGTGTTTCTGATGAAAGTGCAAAGAGGCTTACTGAGATTATTGCTGCTAAAACTTTTGTGAAGAGTGCAGATTTTATTTCACAAGAGCAAGGAACACAAGAGATGAAAGAAATATTGGGAGAGGACTTTCTTGATGTATTTGATTTTAATCCTGTTCCTCTTTCAGCTGATATTCATCTTAAATCCGAGTATGTTCACCCGGACAGTTTAGAGAATGTTGAGGCTGAGATTATGCTCAATCCAGGGATAAGAGAGGTTGTATGGGAGAGAACCCTGATAGAGGTTGTAAGTAATAACCTGGAAAAAATAGGTGTTGTTTTACTTATAATAATTTCATTGCTGCTTTTTATTTCATTCTTCCTCATAAATAATACAGTAAGATTGAATGTGTTTTCAAAAAGGTTCACTATTCACACAATGAAACTGGTGGGGGCTAAAAGCTCTTTTATAAAAAAACCTTTTATGACTCACGCTGTTGTTCAAGGGCTTATTTCAGGAGTTCTTGCATCCGGTATTCTCTGGACAATTCTTTTTTTTATTAGAAGGGATTTCCCTCAGATACATAATATGATGGACCCCGTTCTTTTAATTTACCTTTTTGCAGGAATTTTATTGTCGGGAATAGTACTTTGCATAATAAGCACTCTTCTTGTTCTCAATAAGGTATTGTCACTTCCGGCAGACGATTTATACTATTAAAAATCAATATATATGACAAAGAAAATTGCAGAAGATGATCCAAGATTTGCAATACATCCGAAAAACCTGATTCTTATTATAGCCGGATTGGCTCTTATGGTTATTGGATATTTACTGATGATTGGCGGTGGCACTAAAGATCCGGATATTTTTACCGGGGATCAGCTATTCAGTTTCAGGCGTATTGTTGCAGCACCCGTGCTGATAATTGCCGGTTTTGTTGTTGAGATTTATGCCATAATGAAGAAACCTTCAAAATAATGGAGTGGTTTGAAGCAATATTGCTAGGATTAGTTCAGGGACTTACCGAATTTCTGCCGGTCAGCAGCAGCGGACATCTAACTATAGGTAAAGCATTACTGGGAGTTGATGTTTCAAACCTTAAATTTGAAGTGGTGGTTCATGCTGCAACAGTTATGAGCACACTGGTTGTTTTCAGAAAAGATATCATTAGCCTTTTAAGGGGACTCCTGAAATTCAAAATGAACAAGGAGACTGAATATCTTTTTTTTATCGCAGTATCAATGATTCCTGTTTTTGTAGTGGGAATGTTTTTCAAAGAGCAGGTTGAGAGTATTTTTGGTTCAGGTCTTCTAGTTGTGGGAATATCTCTTATTGTAACGGCGCTCCTTCTCTATCTGACAGGTGTGATAAAACCTGCAGAGAAAAAACTCACATACGGCAGAGCATTTGTAATCGGAATTTCCCAAGCCATAGCGGTATTGCCCGGGTTATCAAGATCCGGAGCAACAATTTCAACGGGGATGCTGCTAGGATTAAAGAAAGAAGAAATTGCAAAATTCTCCTTTTTAATGGTTCTTGTCCCGGTTTTGGGAGAGGCATTTCTGGAGTTAATTTCCGGAGAGTTCACCGCCCCTTCCTCTGAAATATCGCCGTTAGCCCTGGCTTTGGGATTTGGAGCTGCATTCATATCGGGACTCTTTGCATGTAAAGTTATGATTGCACTGGTTAAGAGAGCAAAACTGCTCCCCTTTGCAATATACTGTGCAATTGCCGGAGCAATTTGTCTTCTCTCTTTGATTTTTTAAATTGTGGTTAAAATGGAATTAGAAAGAGATTACTCCTGTTTCATATCTGATGTTCACCTTGGATTAAAGGTGGGTGATTATGCAGAGAGAGAAAAGAGACTGGTCTCTGTTATTGAGTCTCTTCCTGCAGAGACCACATCTTTGTACCTGCTTGGAGATATATTTGATTTCTGGTATGAATACAAATATGTGATTCCAAAGGGATATTCAAGGTTTTTTGGAGCATTGTCCAGACTTAGTGACAGGGGGGTGAAGATCTACTTTTTCAAGGGAAACCACGATGTATGGGCATTCGGATATTTTACAGATGAATTTTCTGTGAAGATTTTGGATCAGCCTTACTATACCAGAATTGGCAACAAAACCTTTTGCCTTGGTCACGGAGATGGATTATCCGGGGACGATAAAAAATATCTGTTTTTAAGATCAGTGTTCCATAGTAAGATTCTGCAGAGGCTTTTCAGTAATATTCATCCAAGATGGGCATTTGCCCTTGCAAACAGATGGTCTACCCATAACAGACTATACAAAGGGGGAGAGTACAAATTCAGAGGGGAGGAGGATCCGTTGTATGGCTATGTATGCAAGGCCGAAATCTCATCTCCGGCGGATTATTTTATTTTTGGGCATCTCCATACACCAGGAGAGATTTCTACACCTTTAGGGGGCAGAATGTATGTGTTGGGAGAGTGGATTAATGGTTGTCAGTATCTTCTTTACGAATCCAAAACAGATACAATGGAGTGGAGGAGCGGGTTGATTAAAAAATAGAGTAAAACAGATAGTCAAATGTTCCGTTATTGTACATCTGTACAAGATCTTCAGTAATTCTGTCTTCTCCGAATTTATCATATGGTTTCCTTAAATCAGACCCGAACAACCGTGCAACACCCTGCCAGAATACCGCATTAAAACCACCTTTATACTCTTTAATCAACTGGTAAGAACTCTGTCCAATCTCTCTGTCAATAAGTTTTAAGAGCAACTTTCCCTGAGATATTGTCATCTTTCTGAGAGGTTTCTCAAATTCTGCAAAAAGCTGTTTCTCAAAATCCTTGATAAACTTTTCTCTGCTCTTTGAAGTAAACTTCCTGCTTGCAAGAACTGAATCTGCTACCAGAACCTTCTCTTTTGCCATAAGGGCATACGGGTATGCCATTCTAAAGTTGTAAACAAGCCTGGAGAACTCTCTCCACTCTCTTCCTCTCCTCTTACTGTCCGGCCAGTTAAAAAGGTAGGTGTCTCTGATTCTTATCTGATATACTGTGTCCCCATCCTCAATTTTGTACCCTACCTCATATCCCCTCCTTTGTTCCTGGGCAAATGCATTAACAGGAGAGAAAAGAAGAAGTTGTGTAAATAGGATAATTCCCAGATTAAAAAAGAGTATTCTATTAAGTTTCATTGCAGATATCTCAAATTTCTTATTTTTGAGGTTCATATGCAAATTTAAAGCCATGAAACACTTTCAGGTACTTGTACTAACAACGATCTTATCTTTAACTTTCACCTCTTTATGGGGGCAAAATGAAAAAGAGCTTACTGAGGCAGCTGAAAAATTTCACGCCAGGTATTTCACTATAGACACACATAATGATACAGCACTACATCTTAACTATCCTGACAGAGGGCACAGTGTTACAAAAGGGCAAGTCACTTTTCCCATGATGAGAGAGGGGGGGCTTGATGCAGCCTTTTTTGCAATTTTTCTTGCTCAGGGACCAAGAGATGATAAGTCTCACATTGATGCAAGAAACAATGCAGAGGGGGAGCTTGTTAAGTTCCTGGAGTATGTGAAAAATCAGGATGGTGTAAGAGTCGCTCACAGTGCTCTGGATTTAATAAACAATAAAAGAGATGGGTTTCTCTCCGTAGTACCAGCTCTTGAAAATGGATATCCTATTGGTAAGGATTTATCGCTGATTCAATATTTCCATAATTTGGGGGTTAGGGCAATAACTTTGTGTCACAATAAAAATAATGAAATATGTGATGCCTCCATGGATACAATAAGAGAGCATAACGGGCTCTCTCCGTTTGGAGTCTCTGTTGTAAAAGAGTTGAACAGGCTCGGGATAGCTATAGATGTCTCTCACGCATCTGTTGAGACGCTAAAAGATGTTCTTGAGGTGAGTACAATGCCCGTAATTGCTACTCACTCAGGGGTGTGGTCCATTAAACATCATAACAGGAATCTCAGAGATGAAGAGATAATGGCAATTGCTCAGAGAGGTGGGCTTATCCAAATAGCTACTGGTAGATTCTTCCTCTCGGACAAACCAAAAGACCAGGTAACTGTAAAAGACATAGCAGATCATATTGACCACGCAGTTAAAATTGCGGGGATTGAGCATGTAGGGCTTGGTACCGATTTTGACGGTGGGGGAGGAGTAGTTGGGCTGGAAAATGTATCTAAAATGAAAAATCTGACGATAGAACTTATGAGAAGAGGGTATAGTGAGCATCAGTTGTCCAGATTTTGGGGAGAAAATTTACTTGACTTTTTGAGAAGAATTCAAAAATGATTGAATCGCATCTCTCGCTGTAAATCAATTTTTTTGGTGCAAAAAAAATCTGTCGAAAATGTGTAAAAAAAGTCATCATTCTTTTGCACGTTTGATTTTTTGTGTATATTTGCAACCCGCTAAAAGTATGTCCTGTATTGATATAAGTCTAAGGGACAGACATTTAGCCTATAAATATAGTTGACCAAAGCGCAATTAGATATTTACCGTTATCGTTAAACTGTAAAAGAAAAAATGTTACAACCTAAAAAAACCAAATTCAGAAGGCAGCAGAAAGGCCGTATGAAGGGGATCGCACAAAGAGGGAATCAACTCTCTTTTGGATCTTTCGGGATCAAGACAACAGAGTCTTGCTGGCTTACAGGTCAGCAGATAGAGGCTGCCCGTCAGGCTGTTGTTCGTTATATGAAACGTGAGGGACAGATTTGGATTCGTGTTTTCCCCGATAAACCATTTACCAAAAAACCTGCAGAGGTTCGTATGGGTAAAGGTAAGGGTGCACCTGAGGGATTCGTTGCTCCGATTACTCCGGGCAGAATCCTGATAGAGGCAGAAGGTGTTCCGCTCGAGATAGCTAAAGAGGCACTCAGACTTGGCGCACAAAAACTGCCGGTAGTTACCAAGTTTGTAGTTCGCAGAGATTACACTGAATAACATTTAATGAAGAAGTAAGATGAAAACTCAGGAAATTATAGAGTTGTCCGTAAAGGATCTTAGAGAGCGCATCGAGTCTGAGAAGGCTAACCTGTTGCGTATGAAGATGAATCACGCTATTTCTCCGTTGGATGATTTATCTCAGATTAAGAAAGCAAGAAGAAACATTGCCAGAATGCTCACTGTATTGAGCCAGAAGGAAACAAATCAGAGCAAATAGAAGACATGGAAAGAAATCTTCGCAAAGAAAGAATTGGTGTAGTGGTCAGCAGCAAAATGGATAAATCTATTGTTGTAGCTGTTAAAAGAAAGGTAAAACACCCTATATACGGCAAGTTCGTAAATAAAACCACTAAGTTTGTTGCTCATGACGAAAAAAATGAATGTAGTGAAGGTGATACCATCCGCATCATGGAAACCCGTCCGCTGAGTAAGACAAAGCGCTGGAGACTAGTAGAAATTGTAGAAAAAGTTAAATAAGCTATGATACAGCAAGAATCGAGATTATTGGTGGCTGACAACAGCGGAGCAAAGGAGGTTCTTTGTATCCGTGTGCTTGGGGGAACCCGCCGCCGTTATGCCGGAGTAGGCGATAAAATTGTTGTTACCGTAAAGAGTGCTATTCCCGGCGGTGACGCTAAAAAGGGAACTGTTTCAAAGGCGGTGATAGTAAGAACTAAAAAGGAGATCCGTCGTCAGGACGGTTCATATATCCGTTTTGATGATAATGCTTGTGTGCTGCTCAATAACCAGGGAGAGGTAAGGGGTACCCGTATCTTCGGCCCGGTTGCCAGAGAGCTTCGCGAAAACTATATGAAGATTGTATCATTGGCACCTGAGGTGCTATAATTAAATGGTATTAGTAATATGAATAAGAAACTACATATTAAGAAAGGCGATACAGTCTATGTAAATGCCGGAGACGACCGCGGAAAGACAGGCAAGGTTCTCGAGGTACTTACAGATAAAGATCGCGCCATTGTTGAGGGAATCAACATGGTAAGCAAACATACCAAGCCCAATGCAAAGAGTCCGCAAGGAGGAATTATCAAGCAGGAGGCTGGTGTTCATATCTCAAACCTGCAGGTGGTAGACCCGGTTAAGGGTGGCCCGTCTCGCATTGGTCGCAGATTGAATGATAAGGGAAAACTAGTTCGTTACGCGAAAAAATCTGGAGAGGAGATTAAATAATGGCAAGTACAAAACCAACAGCAGCACCTAAGGCTGCAAGCAAAGGAAAAGCTGATAAAGCTGCAAAAGTTGAGGGAGCTCAAGTTGTAGCTAAGGGTTACATTCCTACTCTGCAGAAGAGATATAAGGAAGAGATAACTGCAAAGCTTATGAAGGAGTTTGGATACACTTCAGTTATGCAGGTTCCCAAACTCTCCAAGATTACAATCAATCAGGGAGTGGGCTCTGCAACAGCAGATAAGAAACTGGTTGAGATAGCTCAGCAGGAACTTACAATAATCAGTGGACAAAGAGCTGTTCTTACATATTCACGTAAGGATATATCAAACTTCAAACTTCGTAAGGGGATGCCTATTGGAGTAAAGGTAACACTTCGCGCAGCGAAGATGTATGAGTTTCTGGAGAGACTTGTAGCTATTTCGCTCCCAAGAATCAGGGACTTCAAAGGTATTAACGAGAAGTTTGACGGAAAAGGAAACTATACGCTTGGCGTAAAGGAGCAGATCATCTACCCTGAAATAGACATAGACAAGGTTACAAAGATTCTCGGTATGGAGATAACTTTTGTAACTACTGCCAGCAAGGATGAAGAGGCTTATGCACTTCTCCGCGAATTCGGTCTGCCTTTCAAAAATATTAAGAAATAATATAAAGAGATAGATAATGGCAAAAGAATCAATGAAGGCACGCGAAGTAAAACGCGCTAAACTATGTGCCAAATATGCAGAAAAACGCAAAGCACTTAAAGAGGCTGGCGATTATGCCGCTCTGGATCTGCTTCCAAAAAACGCCAGCCCGGTTCGTATGCACAATCGTTGCTCGCTTACCGGTCGTCCAAAGGGTTATATGCGTGTTTTCGGTATCAGCCGTATCCAGTTCCGTGAGATGGCAAGCAAGGGCCTTATACCGGGCGTTCGCAAGGCAAGCTGGTAGAAAATTTGCGACTTGATGTCGCATTTACATATTAATTTAATAATCATTGGATATCGGGCACCTTTTTGGGTGTCGCATTACCAAAGCAAAAAGAAAGAAAAAATGACTGATCCAATTGCAGACTTCCTGACCAGAATTAGAAATGCTTCTATGGCAGGACACAAAGTTGTAGAGATTCCGGCTTCAAAAATGAAGCTCGAGTTAACCCGTATTCTTCACGAAAAGGGTTATATTCTGAGTTACAAACTTATTGAGGGAACTCCATTCAACACAATTAAGATAGCACTTAAGTATCATCCTGATTCTAAGAAATCTGCTATCAAAAAGATTACAAGAATAAGCACACCTGGTCTAAGAAGGTATGTAGGCGTTGAGCAAATGCCTAGAGTACTGAATGGTCTGGGAATTGCCATTATCTCTACATCAAAGGGTATCATCACTGATAAAGAGGCGAAAGACCTTAATGTTGGGGGAGAGGTAATTTGCTATGTATATTAAAAGAATTATTTATTAAAACAATTTATTAATAATGTCACGAATAGGAAAATTACCTGTAAACCTTCCGTCCGGTGTGACTCTCTCAGTTGAGCCGGGAAACGTTGTAAAGGTTAAAGGCCCCCTGGGTGAGATGGTTCAGAAAGTGGACGCAGACATCACCGTGGAAATTGAGGGGAGCACTGTAAAAGTAACTCGTCCTACAGATCAGCCACGCCATCGTTCAATGCACGGTTTGTACCGTTCACTTATTCAGAATATGGTTACCGGCGTATCTCAGGGATTTACCATCAAACAGGAGTTTGTTGGTGTGGGTTATCGTTGTGAAGTTAAGGGACAAGTTATTGAGATGAGCCTTGGTTACTCTCACGACATCCACTTGATGATTCCTTCTGAAGTAAAAGCCAGCGCAGAGGTTGTGAAAAAAGGTGCAAACCCTGTGTTAACACTTACCAGCCATGACAAGCAACTGCTGGGTATGGTAGCTGCTAAAATACGCTCGCTGCGTAAACCTGAACCATACAAAGGAAAAGGTATTAAGTTTGTGGGTGAACAACTTCGTCGTAAAGCAGGTAAATCTGCCAGCGCTAAATAATAAGGAGAAGAGATATGGCTTTAAATAAAATTCAAAGAAGAAAGAGAATACAGCACCGCATTCGCAAAGTTGTAAGTGGTGTTTCAGAAAGACCAAGACTGGCTGTATTCAGAAGTAACAAGCAGATATATGTTCAGCTTATTGACGATGTCAATGGAGTAACTCTTGCAAATGCAAGCTCTCTTGACAAATCTATCGTTGAGGAGTGTAAAGGGAAATCCGGAGTAGAGGTTGCTAAACTGGTTGGTAAACTTGCCGCACAGCGCGCTATCGAAAAGGGCATTAATGAGGTGTCTTTCGATCGTGGAGGCTACCTATATCACGGAAGAGTTAAAAGTTTGGCAGATGCCGCCCGCGAAGGTGGTCTTAAATTCTAGTAACTGACTATGACAAATATAAACGTAAAGAAAGTTAAAACAACCGATCTGGAACTTAAGGACAGATTGGTGGCAGTTAAGAGGGTTACCAAGGTAACCAAGGGTGGACGCCACTTCAGTTTCGCAGCCATAGTTGTGGTTGGTGATGAAAGAGGTGTTGTAGGTTACGGCCTGGGCAAAGCTAACGAGGTTACTACTGCTATCTCTAAGGGTATTGAGGATGCTAAGAAGAATCTGGTTAAGATTCCTCTTAACAAGAAGACAATCCCTCACGAGCAGGAGGCTAAATTTGGCGGAGCAAGGGTATTTATGAAACCGGCTGCCGAAGGTACAGGAGTAAAAGCGGGTGGTGCGATGCGTGCAGTATTTGAATCTGTAGGTATTCACGACGTCCTTGCTAAATCCAAAGGCTCTTCAAACCCTCACAATCTTGTAAAGGCTACAGTTGCAGCTCTTCTTGAAATGAGGGATGCATACACCGTTGCAGGTTTGCGTGGTGTTCCAATGAATAAGGTATTTAAAGGCTAGGAGGAAAGAAGATGACAAAATTTAGAATCACGCAAGTCAAAAGCAGCGCTCGCGCTACAGAAAGACAGCAGGCAACCCTGGCCTCTCTTGGAATTCGCAAAATCCACCAGATTGTGGAGGTTGAAAATAATCCTGTGATCAAGGGTATGATAGAAAAAGTTTTACACCTTGTAAAGGTTGAAGAAATTAACTAATAGGAGAGCATTGAAATGAAATTACATAATCTAAAACCAGCTTCAGGAGCCACAGGCAGAGAAAAAAGGATTGGAAGGGGTGAAGGTTCGGGTCACGGTGGTACATCTACCCGTGGTCACAAGGGTGCTCAGTCTCGTTCCGGTTACTCACGCAAGCCGGGTTTTGAGGGAGGTCAGATGCCTCTCCAGAGAAGGCTGCCAAAATTTGGATTTAACAACATCAACAGAGTGGAGTTTAAGGCTATCAACCTTTCAACTCTTCAGGAACTGAACGAGAAGAGGGGAGTTGAGATAATCAATCTTGACACTCTTGCCCAGTTTGGTCTTATCTCAAAAAATGATAAGGTTAAAATTTTGGGAAATGGTAATCTTACCGCAAAACTTGATGTTACAGCACACGCATTTTCAAAATCGGCCATAGCACAGATTGAGGCACAGCAGGGTAAGGCTACAAAAATCTAACGAAGCCCATGAAAAAATTTATTGAAACAATCAAGAACATTTTCAAGATAGAGGAACTTCGCAAGAGGATAGTTTACACTGTACTTTTGTTATTGGTTTACCGCCTTGGAAGCTATGTAGTTCTTCCGGGTATCGACCCTACTCAGTTGGATCAGTTGCAGAGTCAGGCATCCGAAGGTTTGCTGGGACTTCTCAATATGTTCTCGGGTGGTGCATTCGGAAATGCTTCAATTTTTGCTCTGGGCGTGATGCCGTACATTTCGGCATCTATCGTTATACAGCTTCTTGGAATTATGATTCCATATTTCCAAAAGCTGCAGAGAGAAGGAGAGAGCGGAAGGAGAAAGATGAACCAGTGGACAAGGTATCTTACCATTGTTATTCTTGCACTTCAGGGTCCTGCCTACATGGCAAACCTGCATGTGCAGCTTCCTGAAGCGGCATTCCTTTTCAAAGGGTTTACATTTAATGTATTTGCAACCGTAGTACTCGTTGGTGGAACAATGTTCATCATGTGGCTGGGTGAGCGCATTACCGATCGCGGCTTAGGTAATGGTATATCACTCATAATCATGGTGGGAATCATCGCAAGACTGCCTTTTGCCCTTTTAGCCGAGGGTGGAGCCAGGGTAAGCCAGAGCGCCGGAGGTGGTGTTTTGATGCTTATTGTGGAGGGCATAATACTGTTCTTTGTATTTGTTGCTACAATAGCACTGGTGCAGGGGACAAGGAAGATTCCTGTTCAATACGCCAAGAGGATTGTTGGTAACAAACAATATGGTGGAGTTCGTCAGTATATCCCGCTTAAGATAAACGCAGCCGGCGTTATGCCGATTATCTTTGCACAGGCTCTGATGATGTTCCCGCTAATTTTTGCCGGCTTTGACGCAACTCGCGGAATTGCCGCTACACTTACAAATCCTATGGGATTCTGGTATAACTTTATATTTGGACTCATGGTTGTGGCCTTCACTTACTTCTATACAGCAGTAACAGTGAATCCTACAATGATGGCAGAAGATATGAAGAAAAATGGTGGATTCATACCTGGTATCAAGCCTGGTAAGAAAACAGCAGAGTACCTTGATTCCATAATGTCTCGCATTACGCTTCCGGGATCAGTTTTCCTTGCGATTGTTGCAATCCTTCCGGCTTTTGCCAGTATGTTGGGAGTTGATGGTCAGTTTGCCCAGTTTTACGGGGGAACTTCACTGTTGATTCTTGTAGGTGTAGTACTGGATACACTACAGCAAATAGAGAGTCATCTCCTGATGCGCCACTACGATGGTCTTATGAAGACCGGTCGTCTGAAGGGCCGCTCAGGAATGTAATGACTCATTAAGTTCTTTCAAATAATGATAAGACTAAAAACTGAGGAGGAGATTGAGATACTTAGAGAGAATGCTCTCCTTGTATCAAAAACTCTTGCGGAGGTGGGACGGCATATAGCTCCGGGGGTAACAACCCTGGAACTTAATAAAATTGCTGAAACATTTATCCGTGACAATGGCGCTGTGCCTGCGTTCCTTGGATATGGTGGTTTTCCCTATACTCTCTGCATTTCTGTTAATGATGTTGTAGTCCACGGATTTGCATCAGATTACAGACTGACTGAGGGCGATATTGTTTCATTGGATTGTGGAACCTATATGAAGGGATTCTATGGTGATTCGGCATACACATTTCCGGTAGGAGAGATCTCTCCGGAGACTGAGAATTTGCTGAGGGTTACAAAAGAGTCTCTCTATAAAGGGATTGAAAAAGCAGTACACGGAAACAGGATGGGGGATATATCTTTTGCAGTTCAGGAGCACGTGGAAAAAGCGGGTTTCTCTGTTGTAAGGGAGATGGTTGGGCACGGAATCGGAACTAAACTTCACGAGTCTCCTGAAGTGCCAAACTACGGAAGAAGAGGTGACGGGAAAAAACTTACTGAAGGTCTTGTGATATGCATCGAACCAATGGTTAATGCAGGGGCCAGAAATGTCTATCTACACGATGACGGATGGACCCTAAGCACAACTGATAAGAAGAAATCTGCACACTATGAATTAATGGTGGTGGTTAAAAAGGGGAAACCCGATGTCTTGTCGACATTTGATTTTATAGAGAACAACAATAGTTAAATTATAAGGAGTACTATTAACAATATATGGCTAAACAAGCAGCTATAGAAAAAGAGGGAACAATTATTGAGGCCCTATCCAACGCGATGTTTCGCGTAGAGTTGGACAATGGTCATGTTATAATCGCCCATATTTCAGGCAAGATGAGGATGCACTACATCCGTATTTTACCTGGAGACAGGGTGAGGGTTGAGATGTCCCTGTATGATTTGACAAAAGGAAGAATTTCTTTCAGATACAAATAATAATTACAGATATGAAAGTTAAAGCATCCATTAAAAAGCGTAGCGAAGACTGCAAAATTGTAAAGCGCAAAGGTCGCTTGTATGTAATTTGCAAAAAGAATCCAAAATTCAAGATGCGCCAGGGTTAATTTAAATTGTAAACAATAAAGAGAATAGATACATATGGCACGTATAGCCGGAGTTGATTTACCAAAAAACAAACGCGGAGAGATAGGTCTTACCTATATCTACGGAATTGGTCGCAGTTCTTCACAGGCAATCCTTACCAAACTGGGGATTGATTACAACACAAAGGTGAAAGACTGGAATGATGACCAAATTGCTGCAATTCGTGGAATGATTGCATCGGAATACAAAATTGAAGGTGAACTTCGTTCATCGGTACAACTGAACATCAAGCGATTGATGGACATTGGCTGCTACAGAGGCATCAGACATCGTCTGGGACTGCCTACTCGTGGTCAGTCTACTAAGAACAACGCCCGTACTCGTAAGGGTAAGAAGAAAACAGTAGCTAACAAGAAGAAAGCAACTAAATAGAACCTAGATCATGGCAAAAAAGACAGGAACAACAAATAAAAAGAGAGTTGTAAAGGTTGAAGCATACGGGCAAGCCCATATCTCTTCTACTTTTAACAATGTAATTGTTACTCTGACCAACAACGAAGGTCAGGTAATCAGCTGGTCGTCTGCAGGCAAAATGGGTTTCAGAGGTTCTAAAAAGAATACTCCTTATGCTGCTCAAACAGCAGCTGCTGATTGTGCTAAAGTAGCTTTTGACCTGGGATTGCGCAAAGTTAAGGCATATGTAAAAGGACCGGGCGCAGGCCGCGAGTCGGCTATTCGTACAATACACGGAACCGGCATTGAGGTTACAGAGATCATTGATGTGACTCCGCTTCCTCATAACGGTTGTCGTCCAAAAGGCCGCCGTAGAGTATAAACTATCAATAATTGATTTAAATAAGTTAATATGGCAAGATATACAGGGCCTTCTACAAAAATTGCCCGCAAATTTGGAGAGCCGGTTTTTGGCCCCGATAAAAGTTACGAAAAGAAAAACTATCCTCCGGGACAGCATGGTCTTACAAAGAAGCGTAAAAAGACTTCTGAGTACGGCACACAGCTAAAGGAGAAACAAAAAGTTAAATATACTTACGGAATTCTTGAGAGACAATTCCGCAACCTATATGAAAAGGCCTCAAAGATGAAGGGTCGCAAGGGTGAAAACTTGCTCTTCCTGCTTGAGACTCGCCTTGACAATCTTGTGTACAGAATGGGTATTGCCCCTTCAAGAGCTGCCGCAAGGCAACTTGTAACACACTGTCACATTGTTTTAAATGGTGAGATTTGCAATATTCCTTCAACTTTGATTAAGCCGGGCGACATCATTGGCGTGCGTGAAAGGTCAAAGAGTTTAGAGGTTATTCAAGACAATATCTCTCGTGGTACAAGCAGATTTGCTTGGATAGAGTGGGATGCGGCATCACTGTCGGGAAAACTTCTCAACCTGCCGGACAGAACTGAAATTCCGGAAAACATAAACGAGCAGTTAATTGTTGAGTTATACTCTAAATAAAAAATCAAATGGCAATATTAGCATTTCAAAAACCGGATAAGGTAATAATGCTCGAATCAACCGATACTTTTGGTCGTTTCGAGTTCCGTCCGCTGGAGCCGGGTTACGGCATCACAGTTGGTAACGCTTTGCGCCGCATCCTACTCTCATCTCTTGAGGGTTACGCAGTAACTTCTATCAAGATCCAGGGTGTAGATCATGAATTTGCAACCATACCTGGTGTAGTTGAAACAGTTGTTGACATTATACTTAATCTTAAGCAGGTAAGGTTCAAAAGAATGGTAGAGGGTGAAGACTCAGAGGTTGTTACCGTAACTGTTAGCGGAAAGCAGGAGTTTACCGCGGAAGATATCTCAAAACAGCTTTCTTCATTCAAGGTGCTTAACCCTGAGTGGCATATTTGCACAATGGAACCATCTGTTGCGCTTACAGTTGAGCTGAGAATTAACAAGGGAAGAGGATATGTTCCAGCAGAAGAGAACCGTGTTGAGGATGCACCTTTTGGACTAATTCCAATTGATGCCATTTTCACCCCGATAAAGAATGTTAAATACTTCGTTGAGAACTGGCGTGTAGAGCAGAAAACAGACTATGAAAAGCTAAACCTTGAGATTACTACGGATGGTTCAATTCATCCTAAGGAGGCTCTTAAGGAGGCTGCAAAGATACTTATTCATCACTTTATGCTTTTCTCAGACGAGAAGATCTCTCTTGAGACACCTATTGAGGTGGTAAGCAACGAGCTTGATGAAGAGTCTCTGAGAATGCGTCATCTGCTTCTCACAAAACTTTCAGATATGGAACTCTCTGTCAGAGCTCTGAACTGCCTTAAGGCAGCAGATATAGAGACTTTTGCAGATTTGGTTTCTCTCCAGAGAAATGAACTGATGAAGTTCAGGAATTTTGGAAAGAAGTCACTTACAGAGATCGATATGCTGGTAGAGAGACTCAAGCTGAGCTTTGGCATGGATGTAACAAAGTATAACATTGAAAAGAAAGTAATTAAACATGAGGCACAATAAAAAATTTAATCACCTGGGCCGTAAGAGCGGACATCGCAAGGCGATGCTTGCAAATATGGCATCATCTCTCATCTTGCACAAGAGAATTGAGACCACTGTTGCTAAGGCAAAAGCACTGAGAGTTTATATTGAACCACTTCTTACCAAGTCAAAGGATGATACAACTCACTCTCGCAGAATGGTATTCTCATACCTTAAGCAGAAAGAGGCTGTAGCAGAACTTTTCCGCACAATTGCTCCTAAAATTGCCGATCGTCCGGGTGGATACACCAGGGTTCTGAAGACCGGTTTCCGTCAGGGTGATGCTGCTGATATGGCAATGATTGAACTTGTTGATTTTAACGAAGCAATGATTGCATCTGCAAAACCAGAGACTAAGAAGCCTTCTACAAGAAGAGGCCGTACTAAAAAAGCCGATGCTGCTGAGGTAAAGGAAGAGGCTAATGCTGAGCCAAAAGCAAAGGCAAAAGCTCCTGCTAAGCCAAAGGCTAAGAAGAGCGAAGAGAAGAAAGAGGAGTAGTCTTTTTTCAAAATATTGAAAAAACCGGCATACCTGAAAGTTTGCCGGTTTTTCTTTGTCCTAAAAGCTGTAAATTTGCAAAAAATCAGAAAGGATGAGTATTATAACAGAGGTTTGTGCAGATAACCTGAATTCAGCAATTACTGCAGAAAGAGCAGGAGCAGACAGGATAGAACTATGTCAGGGGTTGTCTGAGGGGGGGCTTACACCATCGCCAGCTTTAATCAGATGGTGCAGTTCAAATTTAAAACTGGGAGTAATGGTTCTGATAAGACCCCGTGGGGGAGATTTTCTGTATAATGATCAGGAGTTTGAGATTATCAAAGAGGATGTCAGATTTTGCAGAGATGCTGGTGCAGGCGGTGTCGTTGTCGGCTTTCTGGAGAGAGATGGCAGCGTAGATAAAGAGAAACTCAGAGAGATTGTGCAGATAGCCGGAGAGATGGAAGTTGTCTTTCACAGGGCATTTGACAGATGTTCAGATTGGGAGCAGGCTTTAGAGGATATAATTGAGTGTGGATGTGTCAGAATTTTAACATCAGGTCTTCACGATACAGCATATGAGGGGAGGTCTCTTTTGAGAGAAATTATTAAAAGGGCAGGAGAGAGGATTGCAATACTGGTAGGTAGTGGAGTTGTTCCCTTAAATGTAAAAGAGATCTACGAAGCAACCGGATTCAGGGAGGTTCATTTTTCTGCAAAGAGGAGCGCAGAAACAGAGATGAGATTCCAGGGGAAAACAATAAGGCCCGTAAAGGGCCATATTGAAACTTCTCCGGAAGAGACAGCAGAGATGCTTGAGATCTGTGCTGCCCTTTAAATTTAGACTATAAGCATACCTATCATTGCAGCTGACATAAGTGCAACAAGGGTCGCACCCAGTAGAGACCTAAAACCATATGCCGAAAGAGTTGGCTTCTGATTGGGAGCTATTCCGCCAACTCCCCCAATCTGAATTCCTACAGAGGCAAAGTTTGCAAAACCACACAATACATATGTTGCCATAATAATTGATTTTGGATTTGCAAAGGCTCCGGTCTGTATCATATCAGACAGGCTCTGATACCCAACAAACTCTGTTAGAATAAGCTTTTCACCCAGAAGTCTTCCTACAAGAGCAAGGTCCTCTGCAGGTACTCCGGTAAGCCAAATTACAGGAGCGAAGAGATAAGAGAGCAGGAATTGCATATTCAGAGCTGTAAATCTTCCGTCAGTAACACTTGCAATAATAGGATTGAGTGAGGTCCAGGAACCGATATGTTCAAAGATGTAGTTAAAACCGGCTATAAGTGCATAAAATACAAGCAGCATTGCGGCTACATTGGCTGCCAGTTTAAGACCATCTGTTGTTCCGTTTGATATTGCATCAAGTACATTTTTCCCGATTTTCTCTTTAGGTACATCAACCGAATTGTCAATCTCCTCTGTCTGAGGCCTGAGAATTTTTGCAATAGCAATAGCTCCCGGAGCAGCCATAACAGATGCAGAGAGCAGGTGCTTTGCAAACTCTATCTCCATAATCCTGTCACCGCCCCCAAGCATACTAATATATGCTGCAAGCACTCCCCCGGCCATAGTGGACATACCGGCTGTCATAACAAGCATAACCTCGCTTTTGGTCATTCTCGGGATATACTCTTTAACCATTAGAGGAGCCTCTGTCTGTCCCAGAAAAATATTTCCTGCTGTTGAAAGTGATTCAGCACCTGTGAGATTAAGGGCCTTCGACAAAAGCCAAGCCATCACCCATACAACCTTCTGGAGCACTCCCAGATAGAAAAAGAGACTTGTTAATGCCGAGAAGAAAATAATTGTTGGAAGTATTTGTAATGCGAAGATAAAGCCAAAGTTAGAGGTGTCTACAAGCGGTCCAAACAGAAACTCAGAGCCTGCTTTTGTCCAGTTAAGAACTGCTACGAACATTTTACCCACAAACTCAAAGATATCCTGAACAAATGGGAAGGCTATAACAGAGATGGCAAGTAATAGTTGGAAAAGGAGCGCTATTCCCACCGTCTTCCAGTTAACTCTTTTTCTGTCAAGTGAAAAGAGCCAGGCTATAAATATAATTACGGCCATCCCGAGAATTCCCCTAAGTATCGAGTAGATGTTGAATGCAAACTCCTTTTTTGCAATTATATCTTTATATGGATTTGGAGCGATTCCTGCGGGCTGGGTCTCCTGTGATAAAGTGGTTGTTGAATCTGTTTGAGTAATTACTGCTGTTTCTGCAGTCTGAACTGTATCCTGAGCCATAATTCCAGTGAAGGTGAGGCAGAGGGCTAGAAGTAACAAGAATTTTTTCACGTATCTAATTTGTTATGTTGTTCTCTATAACTAGTATCAGGCAAATATAGTCATTAAATTATTATCTTTGAGCGCTCAATTTGCAATATGAAATTTGAACTTACAGCAACTGATTCAGGCTCATCCGCAAGGTGCGGAAAGATTTATACAGACCACGGAGTGATAGATACTCCCATTTTTATGCCGGTTGGTACTCTTGGTACTGTTAAAGCGGTATATCACCGGGATCTTAAGGAAGATATCAAAGCTCAGATTATACTGGGCAATACTTACCATCTCTATCTCAGGCCAGGGACAGATATTTTAAGAAAGGCGGGAGGCCTTCATAAATTCAGTACATGGGAGGGACCAATTCTTACAGATAGTGGAGGGTATCAGGTATTCTCTCTCTCTGAAAAGAGGAAGCTGACAAACGAAGGGTGTACATTCAGTTCTCATATAGATGGCTCAAAACATCTTTTCTCACCGGAAAATGTTGTGGATATTCAAAGGATTATTGGAGCAGATATAATTATGGCGCTTGATGAATGTCCTCCCGGAGACTCTACACACGCATATGCAAAGAGCTCATTAAAACTTACTCAAGGTTGGCTGGAGAGGGGGTGCGAACATTTTGACTCCACAGAGCCCCTTTACGGACATTCTCAGTCTTATTTCCCTATTGTTCAGGGTTGCGTTTACCCTGACTTAAGGAGAGAGGCTGCAGAGCACGCTGTATCGCTTGAGAGGGAGGGCTATGCAATTGGTGGACTTTCTGTAGGAGAGTCAACAGAGCAAATGTATGAGATGCTTGAGGTAGTTAATCCAATTTTGCCAAAAGATAAACCTCGTTACCTTATGGGGGTGGGAACTCCGGCAAATATTCTTGAAGGGATTTCCAGAGGTGTTGATATGTTTGATTGTGTAATGCCCACCCGTAACGCCAGAAATGGGATGCTTTTTACATCAGAGGGTGTAATAAATATAAGAAATAAAAAGTGGGCAGATGATTTCTCTCCCATTGATCCTAATGGTGTCTCATTTGTAGATAATACATATTCAAAGGCATATCTGAGGCACCTTTTTATTTCACAGGAAATTCTGGGTGCTCAGATTGCAAGTGAGCACAATCTGGCCTTCTATTTGTGGCTTGTGAGAGAGGCTGCAAAACATATTGAGAGGGGAGACTTTACCTCCTGGAAAACAAATATGGTTAAAAGACTTGAGACTAAACTTTAGAAATGATTAAGCTAAGACCCACGATACTTGACAAGTATATAATCAGGAAGTTCATCGGAACCTACCTGGCGGCTTTGCTTATAATCATAGGAATTGTTATAATTTTTGACATAAGTGAGAAGATTGACAATTTTGTTCAGAATCAAGCTCCGTTAAATGAGATTGTTTTCAACTACTATTCAAATTTCATCCCTTACTTTATAAATATGTTCAGCCCTCTGTTTGTATTTATAACGGTTATTTTTTTTACTTCAAAACTTGCTGCTAACAGTGAGATTATAGCAATTCTGTCAGGAGGGGTAAGTTTTAACAGGCTACTCTATCCGTATATGCTTTCAGCATTATTTATTACAATATTTAGCCTTGTCCTTAATTTGTACATAATCCCTCCTGCAAATAAAGGGAGGCTGGCTTTTGAGAATAAATATGTTAAAAAGCAGTTAGTCAATACAAACAGAAATATTCATTACCAGATTAATCCCGGTGAGTTTGTGTATATGGAGTCCTTTAGCAATTTCAGCAAGAGTGGAGTGAAATTTACGCTGGAAAAGATGGATGGACATAAGATGATTTCAAAGTTATCGGCAGAAAATGCAGTATGGGATAGTCTTTCCGGTAAGTGGAAGCTCTATACTTACTACATGAGATCGTTTGATGAAAGGGGGGTACAGACAATTACCCAGGGAGATCTTCTGGATACAACCATCAATCTCACTTATGAAGATTTGAGCAAGAGAAACAATGTCGTTCAGACACTTAATAGAAACGAACTGAATGATATGATTGATACGCAAAAGCTTAGAGGGGACAAGATGATAAAGTATGCACAAATTGAGAAACACACCAGACTTGCCCTCCCCTTTGCTGCTATAATTCTCACTCTGATGGGAGTCTCACTCTCTTCAAAAAAGAAGAGAGGAGGGATAGGTATCAATATTGGAATTGGGATTGCCCTGAGTTTTTCATATATTCTTTTTCTGAGATTTAGCCAGATGTTTGTCCATTCAGGGGTATTACCACCCTGGCTGGCATTATGGGTTCCAAATATTCTATACGGAGCTGTAGCTTTGTTTCTTTACAGAATAGCACCAAAATAACAGAAGCGGCACATACTTTCGTATATGCCGCCTCCGCGGTTATTAAAAAAGGTTAAAAAAGGTTCAGATTTGTTTGTTCTTTATTGCTGAGAGCATGTCGTCAATCATCTCTTCCATCCCCCATTGAGGGTTCCATCCCCACTCCTCTCTTGCACAACTGTCATCCATGTTATCAGGCCAGGAAGCCGATATCTCTGCTTTAACAGGGTCTATATCATATGAAAACTCTGCCCCGGGTACTCTTTTGGATATTGCAGCAAATAGTTTTTTTGGAGAGAAACTCATTGAAGTTACATTAAAACTATTTCTGTGAACAAGCATTGATGGATCTGCATCCATAAGCTGAGTGCATGCATTTAATGCATCAGGCATATAAAGCATATCCATATATGTATTTTCAGGAATAGGGCAAGTGTACTTTCCACTCCTGATTATCTCATAAAAAACCTCTACGGCATAGTCGGTAGTACCTCCACCAGGGAGACAACCATTGGATATAATTCCGGGAAATCTCACACTTCTTGTATCAACTCCAAATCTGCTGTAGTAGTAGTCGCTTAGAAGTTCTCCCGATACTTTACATACGCCATACATTGTGTTTGGTCTCATAATAGTATCCTGAGGAGTGTCCTTGTGAGGTGTCTCTGTTCCAAAAGCGCCAATTGAACTAGGTGTAAATACAGAACAGTTGTGCTCTTTTGCAATTTCAAGGCTGTTTAGAAGTGCCCCCATATTGATATTCCATGCAAGAAGGGGATTTTTCTCCCCTGTTGCAGAGAGAAGAGCCACAAGATTGTATATACGGTCAATTTTGTACTGTTTTACAGTATCGGCGTATCTCTTTACATCAAGCGCATCAAGAGATACTGCTCTTGACACTTTTGAAAGTCTGTCAACAACCTCAGGTCTTAAATCTGCGGCAATTATATTATCTTCGCCGTAGACTTTCTGCAGATGAGGAACCAGCTCCGTGCCAATTTGTCCACCGGCACCAACCACTAAAACATTCATATATTAGAACTTTTGATTCTGTAAGAAAAATTGGTTACAAATGTATAAAATTTATAGGAAAAATCTATTTTTGATTACATATTTTTATAATTAAGGTAGTTTTTATTTGTATGACCCCTTTAGAAAGAGATAATATAATAAGAGGACTTTCTGCGGAAGAGGGTTTTGCTGAATATGGTGCTGCAGAAATATGTATCATGGAGGCGGAGAGGGCATTTCTGGAGGAATCTGTTTCAAACGGATACAATGCAGATATGCAATATCTGGCAAAAAATATCCATGTCAGGGAGAATCCTGCTTTACTTCTTGATGGAGCAAAATCTGTTTTATGCTTTTTAGCTCCTTATAAACCAATGATTATCCAGGAGAGATCATTCCCGGGGATTGCCAGCTATGCATACGGCCTCGATTACCACAAGATTATTAAGGATAAACTCTACAAAATTTGCGCTTCTCTTAGAGAGAGAGAGTCAGATTTAAAATACAGAGTGTTTTGCGACTCTGCACCTGTTTTTGAGAGGGCCTGGGGAGTAAGGGCCGGATTAGGCTTTATTGGAAAGAACTCTTTCCTGATAAGCAAAAAACATGGACTGCATACTTTAATAGGTGTTATACTCATTAACAAGGAGGTTCTGTATGGAGAGATTGAAAGGGAGGGTTGCGGAGCATGCCGCAGATGTATAGATGCCTGCCCTGTTAATGCAATCCTTTCCCCAAAAGTTATTGATTCAAGAAGGTGTATTTCATATCAGACAATTGAATCCCGCAGAATGAGACATGAAGAGGAGTATCCCGCTTCAAAAGGGGAGTGGATGTTTGGTTGTGATGTCTGTTTGAATGCTTGCCCGTGGTCTTCAAGAGGAGAGATATCTTCCTGGGAGTGCTTTCAACCGTTACTACACGGAGAACCTGGGAAATTTATTACAGAGACATCAGATAAGATCTGGCTCGATATGGAGGATGATTACTTTAATAAATGGTTTAAAAATTCTCCGCTAATGCGGGCAGGATTGAATAAAATAAAGGAGAATATTAAATGAAATGGTTTACTGAAGTTGAGGCGGACAGATCAAGATATCTGCTTTCCTATGAAAGTAAAATTTTGTTTCTCGGCTCTTGTTTCTCAGATGAAATTGGAACAAGAATGAGAGAGAGCGGCTTCAATGTCCTTGTCAATCCTTTTGGTGTCTTATACAATCCTGCATCAATTGCTGTTTCATTAAAAAGGCTTGTTGAGAGAACACCTGCAGATATTAAGGACTTGGTAAAAGATGGATCTGTCTATAAAAGTATTTACTACTCGAGCGATTTTTCATCAATGGAGGCTAATTCATTATTAGATAATTTAAACAGCTCTATCATTAGGGATTCCGATTTTATGGCCGAGGCAGATACTATTGCTCTTACCTTTGGAACTACCTGGATCTATACCAGACAATCGGACGGGAGAGTTGTCTCTAATTGTCATAAACAACCTGCATCTGGTTTTATAAGGAGCTCTATGAGTGTTGATGAGTGTTTTGATGCCATTGCCCCATTTGTGGAAAAAATGGGCGGAAAAAGGTGGTTTTTGAGTGTCAGCCCGGTGAGGCATCTGAAAGATGGTGCTGTAGAGAATATGGCTAGTAAATCCAGATTAATACTGGCTATTCACAAACTTGCTGCATGCTATGAAAATGTAATTTATTTCCCCGCCTTTGAAATTGTAATGGATCAGCTTAGAGATTACAGGTTCTATTCGGCGGATTTGGTTCATCTCTCGAAAGATGCTGCAGACTATATATGGGAGAGATTTTCAGATTTCGCTCTGGATGATAATTCTAGGGATTTGCTTAGAGATTATAAGCGTTTAGCAGATATGAAAAAGCATAAACCATTGTTTCCGGAGAGTCCGGAATATAAAGAGTTCTTAACGAGAATGGAGGAGTTTGAAAATATTTTGATAAAAAAACGCAAATGACGCTCTAACTTGCTGAGAAATTTCTTAACTTACGATTTTAAAATTAAAATCTTCTTTTTTCATCTCTTTCTTGTATAAAATAAAGAGCAACAGAGGGTATGAAAATTTGAGATTATTATTTGATTTTTTGAATAATAAAAGTATATTTGCACAAAGACAAGTAATTCAACAATCTAAACTTTAAATTATGAATAAGGCAGATTTGATTTCAGCAATCGCAGCTAAGGCCGAACTTACAAAAGTTGACGCAAAAAAGGCTCTTGATGCATTCATTGAAGTATCAGGTGGAGCAATGAAAAAAGGCGAGAGAATCACTCTCGTAGGATTTGGAACATTCTCCGTTAACGAGAGAAATGCTCGTAATGGCAGAAATCCTCGCACTGGTGCGAAGATTAAGATAGCGGCAAAGAAAGTTGTAAGATTTAAAGCCGGAGCTGAACTAAATAAGCTAGTTAAATAATAATCACGCTAAGAAATTGTTAAGAGGATGGTTTTAACCACCCTCTTTTTTATTGATGCGATATAAATACTATTACCCTCCCGGATGGGAATGAAAGAGTAAAGGAATCAGAAGAGGCAATATTTAGCGTAGCCTTCCACCAGTAATCAAAAACTACTCCTTTTAGCGGATACTGAAGTCCTGTTGATTCCATTGCCATATCGCAGTCCAGAGAGAATATTGATATCCGGCTTCCTTTTTTGACTTTGAATGTAGATGTGGTGAAAATAGGATACAATATTCCGTAATCGCTTGTCATTTCAACAGGAAACTCAACCTTCCCGGCAAAATCGCTTAGCAGGGATATATTGCCAATCGTATGATCCTCCCTTTTGCCGGTAGCTCCCAGTATTGTGATTTTTGACGGGTTTAGTCCTGCCGAATAATCAAATGCCTTGGTCAAATCGTTTGTCTCTTGTTCCGGGATATGAATTATTCTTTCTTTAAAACGCTCTCTGATAGCGTAATCCAGACTATCCAGGTCGCCAACAATAAAATCAGGCTCCATCCCGGCACTAACTAGTGCTCCGGCAGCACCATCGCAACAAATTATCTTGTCAGCCCCGCTGAGTTGCTTCAGTGGAACAGGATGACTTGGGAAATCTCCGTTGGCTAGTATAACAATATTGCTCTTCATTATTTCATAAGGCATTTGTCAGGATCTTTAATGCCAGCCAAAAATTCTGATGCCTTCATCCTTCTTTTGCCTGCCGGCTGAAGTTCTAGTATCCTTAAAAATCCACTACCACACTTAATTATAAGTGAACTTTTTGACTCTTTAATTACTCTCCCGGGAGAGGCTTGCTCTTCAGAAGTTGTAATCTCTGCAGTGAGTATCTTAATTTGAGTCGATTTATTATTGGATAAAAATTCTGTGTATGCTGCAGGAGAGGGGCTCAGACCTCTTACAAGATTCCAGATCTCAAGGTTTGTCTTTCCCCAGTCAATTCTGCAAATCTCTTTGTCTAATTTGGGAGCACTTTTCAATTTGAGGATATCCTCTTTTTGAGGAGCAGGCATAGCCTCTCCCCTGAAGATAGCTTCAGCTGTTTTAACAACAAGTGAAGATCCCAAAGCCATTAGCTTATCATGGAGTGTTCCTGCATCATCATTTTCTGAGATATGACACACCTCTTGATACAGAATCTCACCGGTATCAATTTTTGAGTCAATAAAAAAGGTTGTTACTCCTGTTATTTTTTCTCCGTTAATTAGGGCATAATTAATAGGAGCCGCCCCTCTGTACTGAGGAAGTAGTGAAGCGTGCAGATTAAAGCATCCGTATTTGGGAATGCTCCAAACCTCTTTAGGAAGCATTCTGAATGCAACAACAACAAAGAGATCTGCCTCAAGATCTTGTAGCGATTTAATGAAGTCAGGATCTTTAAGTGAGACAGGTTGCAGAATGTTAAGATTATGCAGGGAGGCAAATTTTTTAACTTCACTTTCGTTTATCTGAAGTCCCCTGCCACTTGGTTTGTCAGGTGCAGTAACAACTCCGGCAATATTAAAGCCTGCTTCAATCAGCGCCTTTAGTGGCCCTGTTGCAAACCGGGGTGTCCCCATATAAACAACTCTTTTCATCTGATTTAATTTTGATTGGTATCTCTGAAGCCGGCAATTTTCTTAAAAAATGCAATGTATTTGTCAGGATTGAACAGGTTTGAGTCCCTTGTAGATTTCCATGTAAGGAATATTCCAATAGGCATAAGAATAATGCTGGAAATCAAAGTTCCCATCCCGGGACTTAAAGATCCGTCTGTGGATAATTTCTTGCCTGATATGTCTATTACCCAGTAAAAGACAAAGAATAAAATTGAAATTACAGAAGGAGTTCCAAGCCCCCCCTTTCTTATTATCGCTCCCAGCGGTGCACCAATAAAGAAAAATATAATGCAGGCCAGTGACAGGGTGAATTTTCTGTACAAAGCAATTTTTGATTGCCTTAGAGGAAGAGGGTACTGCCTCTCTTCAATAGAGTAATTATCAATAATCTGGATGGCCCCGGTTAATTGTGCTATCGCCTGAATATATGCGTTTTTCTCGATCTCTGTACTCTCCCATTTATAGAGATCTTCAGCATCTATGCTTTTTGAATAGTATTTTAGCATTGAGGTGTCCAACTGCCTGGAATATGTCAGTCCCCCCGCATTAACCAGGGTTCTGATCTGCATACCTCTGACTGTTCTGTATGCCGAGTCCAGAGAGTCTCTCATTGAGCGTAACTCTGCCATGTTTAATGCATTAACCTCTCCGCTGAACCTCCCGGACTCAGATCTTGTAAAAGAGTAATTTTCCAGAGAAATTATAAGTTCCTGTTTGTTAAACCCAATTTTTTGCATCACGAAAGAGGTGTCAACAGCATTCTCGGGAGGGGTCTCCTCATATGTATTCCCACTATACAGGGTAAAAAGAAGATTCTTTTTGTCTGCAGTCAGTTTGATTGCTCCTGAATCTGCTATGGTGACACTGTTGTTTCCCTGAACTCTTGAGTGGTCGTATACCATCAGGTCGTATAACATCTGAGTCTTTTCGTCCCTTTTATCGATTCTGATCACATAATTGTCAATACCATCATAGAATATGCCGGTTGGGATACTTATCTCCTCTTTGGTCCGGTTAATGTCATCCCTGAGAGTGTATATGTTATCATATGCAAGTGGTATTAAGTTGTTTGAGGCGAAAAACGCGCCTGTTGCAATCATAAGCGAGACAACAACAAGCGGAGTCAGAATTCTGTTAAGAGATATCCCGGCAGCCTTCATTGCAAGTAGCTCATTGTTCTCCCCAAAGCTACCCATTGTCATAATTGAGGCCAATAGAGTTGCAAGAGGAAGTGCTAGTGGAATAAGGGTAGCTGCCCCCCATCCCATAAATTCAAGAATTACAGCAAAACTGAGCCCCTTTCCTACAAGTTCATCAATATAGAGCCACAGGAAGTGCATCATCAGAACAAAAGTTACGATGAGAAATGTGAGCACAAATGGCCCCAGGAATGCCTGGATTATGAATCTGTCAAGTTTTTTCAAACTAATCTATTTTGTCTCCGTTTCAACCAATAATGAAATTGCAGCCGGTAGTCCCTGAATATCTTTTCCTCCTGCTGTGGCAAAAAATGGTTGGCCGCCACCACCGCCTGAGATAAGTTTTGCTGCATCTCTTATACTTTTGCCGGCATTTCTTCCGTGAGAAACCAGATCATCTGAGTACATCAGTGCAAGATTTGCCTTGCCTTCAAATGAGTAGCCTGCAATAAGCATTGTGCTGGTCTCTCCCCTAAGCATAAAGGCAATATTCTTAACAACCTCAGGATTATACTCGCCGGTAAGCATTAGTACATTAATACCATTTATATAGTGTTTCTCTGCAAGGAGTTGCTTTTTAAGTTCTGCAGCCCTCTCCCTCATATACTCATCAAATCTCCTCTTAAGAGTTTCATTCTCTTCAATAACCTTGCCGATTGAGGCAATGAGATTTGGAGAGTTGTTGAACATAGCCTTAACAGAAGCTATAGTATCTTCATTATCATGAATAAGTTTCTCCGCATTAATACCGGTAGTAGCCTCAATTCTTCTTACTCCTGCTGCGATTGCAGACTCGGAGATGATTTTAAACAGACCAATATTTCCGGTACTGGATGTGTGTATCCCTCCGCAAAGTTCAAGAGAGTCTCCAAATTTTATAACCCTTACTGTATCTCCGTATTTTTCACCAAACAGAGCCATTGCGCCCATAGCCTTTGCCTCGTCAACCGGTATTCCCCTATACTCATCGCGTTGAGTATTCTCTCTTATCATTGAGTTTACCCTATTCTCAACCTCCCTGAGTATCTCCGGAGAGACTCTTTCATAATGAGAGAAGTCAAATCTAAAGTAATTGCTGTTTACCAGAGAGCCTTTTTGCTCAATATGATTTCCGAGGATTTCTCTCAGAGCTTTATGCAATAAATGGGTGGCTGAGTGGTTATTTGCGGTGGCTAATCGTTTCTCTTTGTCAACAACAGCACTGAATAGTGCCGAGGGATCTGAAGGCATTATTTCTGTAATATGGATATGGAGATTATTCTCTTTCAGAGTGTTAATAATTTCAATCCTCTCTCCATTTTCAGATATGAGCACTCCTGTATCTCCCACCTGTCCGCCACTCTCGGCATAGAATGGAGTTTTGTCAAGGACAATCTGAAAAAGCTCTTTGTTTTTAGTTTTTACAGACCTGAACCGTGTAATGAGTGATTGTGCTTCAGTGCCCTCGTATCCTACAAATTCAGTACCGCTGAATTCTCTGAGTTCACTCCAGTCTCCCTCCTGGGTTGATGTCGCGTTTCTGCTGCGCTCCTTCTGCTTTTTAAGCTCCTTTTCAAAAGAGTCCATGTCAATTTTGAATCCTTTTTCTCTGGCAATAAGATCGCTTAAGTCAGACGGGAATCCATATGTGTCATACAGTACAAATGCCTCCTCTCCTGAAATTGTCTTGTGAGCGGCATTCTTTGACATAATGGTTTCAAGCATCCTGATGCCTTTGTCGAGAGTTCTCAGAAAAGAGTCCTCCTCCTCTTTAATGACTTTTGTAATAAGGTCTTTAGTCCTTACCAGCTCAGGGAAGGCATCTCCCATTTCGGCAACCAGAACGGGTACCAGTCTGCAGAGAAATGGCTGGTCTACGCCCAGGAATGTGTATGCATACCTTACGGCTCTCCTTAAAATTCTTCTTATTACATATCCGGCCTTTACATTGGATGGAAGCTGTCCGTCTGCAATTGAAAAACTTATTGCCCTAATGTGGTCTGCAATAACTCTCATTGCTATATCAACCTCTTTGTCATTTCCGTACTCCTTTCCGCTAAGTCTGGCTATCTCAGATATCATACCGGTAAATACATCTGTGTCGTAGTTACTCTTCTTCCCCTGCATTGCCATGCAGAGTCTCTCCAGACCCATACCTGTATCAACATGTTTCTGTGGAAGAGGTACTAAAGTGCCATCGGCTTTTCTGTTATACTGAATAAAAACGAGATTCCATATTTCAACAACAAGATGGTGACCCTTGTTTACCAGATCTCTTCCGGGTATCTCTGCTCTCTCTCTATCATCCCTGAGGTCGACATGAATTTCGCTGCAAGGGCCACAAGGGCCGGTATCTCCCATCTCCCAAAAGTTGTCCTTTTTGTTGCCATTAAGAATTCTCTCCTCAGGGAGATATTTAAGCCATCTCTCCTTTGCCTCTCCATCCTGAGAAATTCCATCCTCCTCACTCCCCTCAAATATTGTTGTGTAAAGTCTCTCTTTATCTAATTTGTATACTTCAGTCAGCAATTCCCAGGCCCAGTCAATTGCCTCATTTTTGAAATAATCGCCAAAACTCCAGTTTCCCAGCATTTCAAACATTGTGTGATGATAGCTGTCGTGACCCACCTCCTCCAGGTCATTATGTTTTCCGCTTACCCTTAAGCATTTCTGAGTATCTGCAACTCTTGGATATTTTGCGGGTTCATTGCCCAGAAACCAGTCTTTGAACTGATTCATACCGGCATTTGTGAACATAAGTGTAGGATCATCTTTAACAACCATAGGTGCTGATGATACAATGGCATGTCCTTTGCTTGCAAAGAAATCCAGGAAGTTTTTGCGTATATCTTTAGATGTCATAATATTGGATATTCCAGAGGATTTTATAATGAATGACAAAAATAGGTTTTTTATTAAAATTATTTAAATTTGCACGAATTTAAGGTTAAAATACCCGATGTCAAAGAATAAAAGTTACAAGTTCAATCCGGAAACACTTGCTTATGAGATCCACAGGATTTCAATCAGGTCAAGATTTTCAAAGGGCTTTCTACTCTTTCTTCTAAGCATTGTGGTTTCGGTAGGTTATTATTTCGTATATACCAGTTATTTGCAACTTGAAACGCCCAAAATGCTTAGCATAAGAAGCACTAATGCCGAGCTTGCAAACAGATTGGCGCTGATGAACAGAAGATTTGATGAGGCAAACAGAATTCTTAATGCTCTTCAGATTCGTGATAACTATGTTTACAGACCCATTTTTGGTATGGAGGAGATCTCTCAGGATTTAAGAGATGCCGGTTTCGGTGGGGTAAACAGATACTCATACCTTGAGACGGTTGACCGTTCAGGGATACTTACATCAACAGTAATGAATCTGGACCAACTATATAAGAAAGCCTTCATTCAGAGCAGATCGTTTGATGAGGTCTCTCAGCTTGCAAAAAATGCTGATGAAATGGCTCTTTGCGTTCCCGCTATACCTCCTGTAAATATTGCATCCAAAAGAATTCGTTTTTCGAGCACATTTGGTTACAGACCGGATCCATTCAATGGAGCTTACAGAATGCATACCGGTGTGGATATATCCGGTCCTGTCGGAGAGCCTATCTATTCAACCGGAAACGGGAAGGTCACTGAGATAGGATTTGACTTTTTCGGGTACGGAAATTATATAATTATTGACCACGGCTTTGGATATAAGACCAGATATGCACATTTAAAGAGCTCTCTTATAACAATGGGAAGATCTGTGAAGAGAGGAGAGCAAATTGCAATTATGGGTAATACGGGAAGATCAAAGGGACCGCATATTCATTACGAAGTGATATACAGAAACCGTCCGGTAAATCCATTGAATTACTATAACAGGGACATCGAATCGGATGCATTCCTGGCACTTGTCTCGCCCGCATCCCAATCTAAAGGATAGCAGTGATGAGTAAGTATAAGTTCAATAAAGATCAGCTTAAGTTTGTAGAGGATAAGTTGGGAATGAAGGGAAGGCTTAAGGTTGTACTTGGTTATATCCTTGGCAGCATCCTTTTGGCAATATTCTACTATATTGTAGCAGCACTGATATTTAATACAAATGAAGAGGAACGCTTGCTTAAGGAGCGGGAGATGATGCAGCAGGAGTATAATAATGCTGCAGAGAAGATGAATCTTCTTGAGAATGTTCTTTCAGATTTACAGGCCAGAGACAGGGAGATATACATGAACATTTTTAAATCAGCCCCTCCTGACCTGGTTAACTCCTCATATGATGCAGCTATATATGAAAAGCTGGATTCCCTGGGAGATATGGATATTGTTAAATTTTCAGTAGCTAAATCCGCAGATGTTGAGAAACTTGTCAGTGCGGCCGGAGAGAAACTCAATCATATTTACAACGAATTTTTGGGAGCAGAGAACGCAACAGATATACCATCGATTTTACCTGTTAAGGGTTTAGCCGTAAATCAGACGGGTGCAAGTTTGGGTATGAAAATTCATCCATTCTATAAAACAATGGAGATGCATAACGGGATAGATTTGCTTGCCGCTTTGGGAACAGAGGTTATTGCTTCAGCTAATGGAGTTGTAACAGATATATCAAGATCTGACAGAGGGAGGGGAAATCAAATAGTTATTGAGCACTGGGGTGGATATAAAACTGTATATTCGCATCTGGGCGATATTCTTGTAAGAAAATCACAGCAGGTTAAACAGGGAAGTGTTATTGCAAGGGTTGGGAACAGTGGTCTCTCATTTGCACCTCACCTGCATTACGAAGTTCACCTTGATGGAAAGCCCGTTGAACCTGTTAATTATTTCTTTGCAGATCTCAAACCGGAGCAGTACAGAGAGATGCTTATGATCGCTATTAACACAGGTCAGTCACTCGATTAATAATTTAATAACTAACATACCATGCCTTACAAAGAGTTCAAACCGGAGAAACTTTACTACACAATTGGGGAGGTTGCTGATTTGCTGGGGGAGAACACCTCTCTTGTAAGATTCTGGGCACAGAAATTCCCTGATTTTATTAAGCCAGCCAGAAATAAAAAGGGGAACAGACTTTTTACAGCTGATGATGTCTCTAACTTCAAGCTCATATACTACCTTGTTAAAGAGAGAGGGATGACTCTTGAGGGGGCTCAGAACAGGATGAAGGACAATAAAGATGGTGTAGACAGAAGAGTAGATGTTATTGAATCTCTGACAGGAATAAAGGATAGGCTGCAGGAAATACAGAAGATGCTATGAAAATTAAGGCTTCATCAGTAGCAGCAGTGATAGAGGAGTTTGCCCCAGGGATTCTTCAGGAGAGTTGGGACAATTCCGGATTCTCTATTGGTGGTCCCGGTAAAGAGGTCTCATCGGCCCTTCTGGCTCTTGATTGCACCCCCTCCGTCATAAAAGAGGCTATTGAGAGTGGGGCCGATATGATAATTACACACCATCCATTGATCTTTTCGCCTCTGAAAAGGGTGGCAGGGGAGTCTCTGATTGAGAAAATGGTTGAGGATGCAATAAAAAACGGAATAGTAATTTACTCTGCCCATACAAATGCAGATAAGGTACTTCCCGGCGTGAGCGGTTTGATGGCACAAAGAATTGGGCTGCAGGATACCGGGATTTTAGATCCGCAAGACGAGAGCACCGGACTGGGGGTTGTAGGAAACCTTACAAACCAGTTAACTCCGGCAGAGCTACTTACTCTGCTAAAGGAGAGATTTGGACTAAATATAATCAGGCACTCAAAACCAATTGAAGAACCTGTCAAAAGGGTAGCCCTTTGTGGAGGAAGCGGCGGCTCCCTTGTGGATAGAGCAATAAAAGCAGGAGCTCAGGTTTTAATAACAGGAGATATTTCTTATCATAAATTCCTTTGTGAAGATGGCTTTATGGTTATGGATATTGGCCATTTTGAGAGCGAGAACGAAGTACTCACTCTACTAAAAGATATACTGTCAAAAAAATTACCTACCTTTGAAGTTCGCATTTCTGACAACAATAATAATTTAATATACTATCATTAAGAGGGTTATGGCAACAAAACAGAAACCGATTATTGAGACTCCGCTGGATGGTGGAACTTTCATATCTCTGCAGAAGAGCACAAACAGCGAGGGAGACCTCACAATGGAGATAAAATTAAATCTCCTTTATCAGCTTCAGCAGACTGACAGCAAGATTGACAAGATACACCTTCTGAGAGGAGAGTTGCCTCTAGAGGTAAGGGATCTCGAAGATGATATTGAGGGATTAAAGACAAGGGTTGATAATCTTAAGCTTGAGATTAAGGATGTTGAAAGACTAATCTATCAGAAAAAGATGGATCTGGAAAATTCAAAATCTCTCATTGAGAAGTATACTGCTCAGCAAAACAATGTAAAGAATAACAGAGAGTACGACTCTCTTACCAAAGAGATTGAATTCCAGGGTCTTGAAACTGAGTTGGCAGATAAGAGAATAAAAGAGAATACACTCCTTCTTGCTGACAAGAAGACTGCTCTGGCAGGTGCTGTTAACGCACTTGAGGAGAGAGAGAAAGATCTTGAGCAAAAGAAGAGTGAACTTGACTCAATTATTGCAGAGACTGCAAAAGAGGAGAACGAACTTATCAAGTTGTCAGAAGGTATACAAGCACAGATTGATGCCAGAATGCTTGCTGCATACAAAAAGGTTCGCTCAAATGCCCGCAACGGACTTGCTGTGGTAACAGTAAGAAGAGATGCCTGCTCAGGATGTTTCAACAAGATACCGCCTCAAAGACAGATGGACATTGCTCAAAGCAAAAAAATCATTGTTTGCGAGTATTGCGGAAGAATTCTAGTGAATGCAGAGTTTGAGCAGGAATAATGTTCAGAGAGCCCTATAGATTAAGGGAACAATTCTTAAGACATGTAGGTCAGACTTCCCCCTCGCCTCTGGGATTAGAAATTCAGAGAGCGGAGGGGGTGTTCTTATATACTCCGGAGGAAAAAAAATATGTTGACCTCGTATCTGGAGTCTCTGTTTCAAATGTGGGACACTCAAATCCTGAAGTTGCCGACGCAGTTTGCGAGCAGGCCAGAAGGCATATGCATCTCATGGTTTACGGAGAGATTATTCAGAAGCCGCAAGTAGAGCATGCAGCTCTTCTTGCCTCCCGTCTTCCCGGGAATTTAGATGTGGTGTACTATGTAAATTCAGGAAGTGAGGCAAATGAAGCTGCAGTAAAACTTGCAAAAAGGGCAACAGGAAGAACAGAGATCATAAGTTGTATTAACTCATATCATGGGAGTACTCATGGTGCTTTGAGCCTTATGGGCTCAGAAAAATTCAAAAATGCTTTCAGGCCGCTGTTGCCTGATATAAGGCATATCCGGTTTAACAGTATAGAGGACCTGGATTTTATTACCGCAAAAACAGCCGCTTTTATTATTGAACCAGTTCAGGGTGAGGGAGGTGTAAGGATTCCGGAAGAGGGTTACCTTGAAGCGGTGAGGCAAAAATGTACTCAGACAGGCACCATTCTTATATTTGATGAGATACAGACAGGATTTGGAAGATGTGGAAAACTTTTTGCTGCTGAGAAATGGGATGTTGTTCCGGATATTATTACCTTAGCAAAAGCATTGGGAGGCGGTATGCCGTTGGGTGCACTCGCAGCTTCTGCTGAGCTTATGAGTATGTGGCAGTCAAATCCTGTTTTAGGTCATATTACAACTTTTGGGGGGCATCCTGTATCCTGTGCAGCTGCACTGGCATCTCTCAAAATATTGATCAGAGAGGAGTGGGTAGCCAATGCAGAGAGAAAGGGGCTGTTGTACAAAACAATACTTGAGAGTCACAAGGCAGTTAAGGAGATAAGACAGGTTGGGTTGCTACTTGCAGTGGATCTTGGCGAGAGCCGGGCTGCAGAGAGGATTCTTCCTCTTTTGATTGAAGAGGGAGTAATGAGTGACTGGTTCCTTTTTGATGAAAACTCATTCAGGATTGCTCCTCCACTCTCTATAACAGATGAAGAGATTATTTATTCGGCATCACTTATTGCCGCAGCATTAGACAGACTTTGAACATATGGCAAAAAGCTACAACAAGGGAAAGCAGACACAAGAGAAGAATCTGGACTCTCTGGGTCTGGATATGGGGAAAAAGCCACCTCAGGCGCTTGATATTGAGGAGGCTGTGCTTGGGGCTCTTATGCTGGAACCAAATCTGGTTCCGGATACTATGGAGATAATTAATACCGGCTGTTTTTACAAGGATGCTCACAGAAAGATCTTTAATGCTATAAAGACCCTGTCAGACAAGCACTATCCTGTTGACCTTCTTACAGTCTCTGATGAACTTAAGAGAACAGGAGACCTTGAAGTTGTTGGCGGAAATGCATTCCTCTCTCAACTGAGTATGAGAATCAGCTCTGCGGCTCACCTTGAGTATCACTCAAAGCTCTTGCTGCAGAAGTATATACAAAGAGAACTTATCTCTATCTCATACGAGGTTCAGAAAGACTCATTTGATGATAATATCCCTGTAGATGATCTTCTTGATGCAACTCAGCAAAAGATATTCTCTCTAACTGAGAGAAATATTAAACGAGAGTCCAGACCTGTTAAGTCTGTAATTGAGGAGGCCATAAATGAATTGCATAACAGCCAGTTAAAACCTGACGGTCTTTCAGGGGTTCGTTCAGGCTACACATCTCTTGATAAGGTGACTCTTGGCTGGCAACCATCTGACCTTATTATCCTGGCGGCAAGACCCTCTATGGGTAAAACTGCTTTTGTGCTGACTATGGCAAGAAATATGGCAGTTGAGCATAATATACCTGTTGCTTTTTTCTCTCTTGAGATGTCTTCGTTACAGCTTGTGAAGAGGTTGATGATAAGTGAGACAGGTTTGCCTGCAGATAAAATTAAAGGAGGTAAGAAACTGGAGGATTATGAGTGGACACAGATTAATACCAGGCTTGCTCAGTTGATTAAAGCACCCCTGTATATAGACGATACTCCTTCACTCTCAATATATGAATTACGTTCAAAGGCACGAAGACTTGTTTTAAACGCAGGTGTCAAGGCTATTGTTATTGACTACCTTCAGCTTATGAGTGGTCCTCCGGAATTAAGAGGTATGAGGGAGCAGGAGGTCTCTGCAATCTCCAGATCATTAAAGGCAATTGCCAAGGAGCTGAATGTTCCGGTTATTGCATTGTCGCAGTTAAGCCGGGCAGTAGAGACAAGGGGAGGAAACAAACGGCCACAGTTAAGTGACCTTAGAGAATCCGGAGCAATTGAGCAGGATGCCGATATTGTAATTTTTATCCACCGTCAGGATTACTACGGGCTCACTGAAGATCCGGCAATGGCAGGAGTTACTGATATTATTATTGCCAAGCACAGAAATGGAGCCGTCTGCGATGTCTCAATGAGGTTCAGACACTCAGAGGTTAAGTTTGTAGATATTAATGATCCTGATTTTTCCGGATTGCATCAGGCAGGAACTGTCCATACTTATGGCTCTAAATTGAATAACACACCGGAATTTATACCAAATTCAGATTTTGACTCATAATGAATTAAGATGGTTAAAAGGCTCCTCATATTAATATGTCTGTTATCGGTGCCGATAGCCTCCTTTTCACAGCAATCCAACTGCCCTCCGCCAAGGGCCGGCTCTCTCTCTGATTTGCCTTTTCAGGACGGAGAGGTTTTGTTGTACTCTTTATCGTATAACTGGGGAGGGGTTGTCTCCTCTGTTGCAGAGGGGTCGTCAAAACTTAAATTTAATAACAGTGGTGCTGCAGGTCCCCATTTTCATGCAATAGTAGAGGGCAAAACTTACAGGTTTTATGATCTCTTTTTTAAAGTAAGGGATTATTATGAATCCAAATTTTTCCCGGGTAATATGAGGCCCTTCTATTTTCACAGAAATGTTCAGGAGGGTAAATACAGGATGAAAAATCACATTACATTTCTTCCTGATAATCAGATAAGATCACTAACTCAAAAATATGACAATCCCCAGAAGGATACTCTTTTAAAGGGCTCTCTCTGCACTTATGACATTGTTACAATGTTTTACTATGCCAGAACACTGGATTACAGGAGCGATTCGCCAGGTACAACATATCCGGTATCATTTGTAATAGATGATGATATATTTAATATATCAATCAGGTACATAGGTAAAGAGGTTAAGAGGATACCGGGATTTGGAACTTTCAATACAGCAAAATTCGCTGTGAAACTTATCGCAGGAACTGTTTTTAAAGGGGATAAAGAGATGATTCTATGGATTTCAGATGATGAAAATAAAATACCTCTTGGATTTGAAGTAGAGATAATTATCGGGAAACTTTTCGGGACGCTTAAAAGTACTGAAAATTTGAAGTTCCCAATGAAAAGTAAGATAACACATAAATGAAGAATACTGATATAATTGAACACGAAGGTGTAATTATTGACATAAGCCCGGATTTCATAACGGTTGAGATAATGAATAAATCTGCCTGTGGGGCCTGTGCCGCAAAAGGGGCCTGTTCTTTGGGTGAAGTGGAGGCAAAAGTTGTTGAGGTTGCAAACACCGGTTATATTATGTACGAGCCTGGTGAGAGAGTGAATGTTATGCTTGCTAAAACTCTTGGACATAAGGCTCTGTATATATCTTATCTGATTCCTTTGTTGATTCTGGTAGCAATATTACTATCTTTGTCTGCCGCCGGAGCCGGAGATCTTTTAACAGGATTGGCAATTTTAGGAGGGCTTGCTCTCTATTATTTAATTGTTTATCTCTTCAGGGAGAGGTTCCGTAAGGAGTATGTTTTTACAATCGAGAAACTGAACTAATTATATGACTGCTACAATTATCTTTACCATTGCGAGCCTCACCGTTCTTGGGCTTGTTCTGGCTCTGATTCTCTACTTTACCGCCCAGAAATTCAAGGTGGTGGAGGACCCCAGAATTGACGATGTTGAGACCATTCTTCCCGGTGCAAACTGTGGAGGATGCGGTTATACGGGTTGCCGGGCCTTTGCGGAGGGTTGTGTGAACAGTGAGTCAATGGATGGCCTGTTTTGTCCGGTAGGGGGCAACGATGTTATGAAGCATGTTGCTGACTATCTTGGGAGGACTGTTGCTGAAAAGGTGCCTCAGACAGCTGTTGTTAGGTGTAACGGAAACTGTGACAGCAGACCTAAGTCAAACAATTATGATGGCTACACATCTTGCGCAGTAATGGCATCGTTGTATGCAGGAGATACGGACTGCAGGTACGGATGTCTGGGTCAGGGAGATTGTGAGCTATCGTGTGATTTTGATGCAATAAAGATGAACCCCAGAACAGGGCTGCCTGAGGTGGATGCTGATAAATGTACTGCTTGCGGAGCTTGTGTGAAGGCTTGTCCTAAAATGATTATTGAGTTAAGAAACAAGGGCCCTAAGGGAAAGAGAATATTTGTCTCATGTATTAATAAAGACAAAGGTGGAGTTGCAAAGAAGGCCTGTGCCGTAGCATGTATAGGTTGTACAAAGTGCCAGAAGGTGTGTGCTTATGATGCAATTACTATTACTTCAAATCTGGCATATATAGACTATAACAAATGTAAGCTTTGCAGAAAGTGTGTTGTTGAGTGCCCTACAAATGCAATTTGGGAGGTTAACTTCCCGGTAAGGGTGCCTAAGAAGGTGGAAGCAGAGGTTGAACAGCATTAATCCCGGAATATGAGCAAAACATTCAGTATAGGCGGTATTCATCCGCATGATAACAAGATTTCAGTTAATGCGGCAATTGAGAACTTTCCGGTTATGGAGAGGGCCTTCATTTCCATGTCGCAACACCTTGGAGCACCTGCTGAGCCTCTTGTGGCAAAGGGGGACAAGGTTAAGACAGGTCAGTTGATTGCAAAGGCAAGTGGTTTTATATCGGCAAATGTACACTCCTCTGTATCGGGGACGGTAAACTCCATTGAGATGCTTCCTGACCTTGCCGGTAACCTTGTGCAGCATATTGTAATAAACGTAGAGGGTGACGAGTGGATGGAGGAGATTGACCGTTCTCCGGAAATAAAAAGAGAGATAACTCATTCGCCTCAGGAGATAATTGCAAAAATTGCAGAATGCGGTATAGTTGGTTTGGGAGGGGCAGCTTTTCCTACTCATATTAAGCTATCACCACCTCCGGGGAAAAAGGCAGAATTCCTTCTTGTGAACGGAGCTGAGTGCGAACCATATCTCACATCGGACTACAGGATAATGCTTGAAAATACCGAGGAGATACTTATTGGTGTTAAACTGATGATGTCTGCTCTTGGAGTGAAGAGGGCCTATCTGGGTATTGAGGAGAATAAGCCTAAAGCAATTAAAAAGATGAATGAGATAGCCTCAAAGGGCTATCAGGAGATTAAGATAGTATCGCTTAAAAAGAGATATCCTCAGGGTGGGGAAAAGCAGCTTATAGACGCTATAACAGGCAGACAGGTTCCCTCTATGGGGTTACCTATTGATGTAGGGGTTGTTGTTCAGAATGTGGGCACTGCCTTGGCGGTATATGAGGCTGTTCAGAAGAACAAACCTCTGTTTGAGGGGGTAGTTACTGTGACCGGCAAATGTATGCCTGAGCAGAGAAACTTCAGGATGAGGGTGGGAACAACATTTGAGTCTATGATATTTGCCGTGGGCGGTTTTCCTAAAGATGCAGAGAAACTGGTTAGCGGCGGACCAATGATGGGTAAAGCGGTGTCAAGGATTGAGGCTGCGTCGGTAAAGAGTACATCGGCCTTACTGCTTCTTACTGAGGAGGAGACAAAAAGGGGAGAGGAGGCAAATTGTATCAGGTGTGCCAAATGCGTTGATGCTTGTCCTATGGGGCTTGAACCATACTTGCTTAACAGATTGTCAAGGGCAAACAGAATTGAGGATCTAGAGGCGAATATGGTGCATGACTGCATTGAGTGCGGTAGCTGTCTCTATGTATGTCCGGCAGATATTCCGTTGCTTGATACTATAAGATTGTCAAAAGCAAAAGTTTTGAAGATAATCAGAAGCAGACCAAAAAAGTAAAATCTAAATTCCAGATATGAAAAAACTGATTGTTTCACCGGCACCGCATCTACACGGTAACGAGTCAACCAAGAGTTTGATGAGAGATGTGATAATCGCTCTTGCTCCATCGCTGCTTGTGTCGGTATATTTCTTTGGGTTTTCTGCAATAAAACTGGCTCTGGTGGGTGTTGCCACCGCAGTGGCTGTTGAGTATGTAATCCAGAAATATATTGTAAAAACAAAAATTACAGTCAATGACTACTCGGCAGCTCTTACGGGCCTCCTGCTCTCACTGAATCTTCCGCCGAATTCACCATGGTGGATAATGTTTATAGGTTCCGTTGTGGCAATAGGAATTGCAAAGATGACTTTTGGAGGGGTGGGCCAGAACCTCTTTAATCCGGCGCTTGTGGGGCGTGTTTTCTTGCTGGTCTCATTTCCTGTAATTATGACCGATTATTCAATTCCCACATCCTGGTTCAGGGAGGGGATTGATGCCGGCTCAGGTGCAACCGCTCTCTCAATTGTTAAGGAGGGGCTTGCAAAGGGTCTAACTATGGATCAGATATTCCCAGAGAATAATTTCTCGTATGCACAGATGCTCTTCTCAAAGATTGGCGGCTCAGTGGGTGAGGTTTCTGCTCTGGCTTTGATTCTGGGATTTGTTTATCTGCTTATAAGGAGGGTAATAAGACCTCATATTCCGGTGGCAATAATTGGGACTGTTCTTTTGTTTTCTGCCATTTTCTGGTTAATCAATCCTCAGATGTATGCTGACCCTCTGTTTAATGTACTTACAGGGGGGATACTTATAGGTTCAATTTTTATGGCAACGGACTATGTGACGTCTCCTATGAGTAAAAAGGGGATGGTGCTCTATGGAGTGGGAATCGGTATAATTACGATGCTTATAAGATACTGGGGTGCTTACCCTGAGGGGATATCTTTTGCTATTCTTATTATGAATGCGACTGTTCCGCTTATAAACATGTACTTTAAGCCTAAAAAGTTTGGGAAGGAGGTGAAGCATGGCTAGAGAATCGACACTCAAGAATATGGTGCTTACACTTGCATCAATTACTCTTATTGCTTCAACTTTACTGGGTGGTGTCTATGCTCTTACAAAGAGCTCTATTGATGCAGCGAAGGTTGCAAAAATTAACGATGCCATATCTAAGGTTGTACCGGAGTTTGACAACGATCCCTCTTCTGAAAAGTTTGTAAAGGAGCTGGATGGAAAGAGTTATATTGTCTATCCTGCAAAAAGTGGTGAGGCAATTGTAGGATATGCTGTTGAGAGCTTTACAACAGGCGGATTCGGCGGAAGAATTACCCTTATGGTGGGATTTAATACAGATGGAACTATAAATAATACATCTGTTCTTTCACACGCTGAAACTCCGGGACTTGGAGACAAAATGGTGGAGGGAAAGAGTGATTTTAGCATTCAGTTTCAGGGTAAGAGTCCGGAGGACTTTAAGTTGCTGGTGAAGAAGGATGGAGGAGATGTTGATGCAATAACAGCCTCTACAATAACATCCAGGGCATTTTGTGAAGCGGTGACTGCTGCCTGGGAGGTTTATAAACTTTGTGTTGACGAAAATGTAAAAAGGGAGGGGGAAGATGAGTAAACTAAATATTCTTACAAAGGGGATTTTCAAGGAGAATCCTGTTTTTGTGCTGATGTTGGGTATGTGTCCTACTCTGGGAACTACAACCTCTGCTATTAATGGTCTGGGAATGGGGCTGGCTACAACATTTGTTCTGATGCTCTCTAATGTGGTAATTTCTGCGATTGCTGGATTTGTTCCGGCAAAGGTAAGGATTCCCTCTTTTATTGTTGTTATTGCGGCGTTTGTGACTGTATTGCAGTTTGTTATGCAGGCTTATACGCCGGGTTTGTATGAAACTCTGGGACTTTTTATCCCGCTTATTGTTGTAAACTGTATAGTTCTTGGCAGGGCAGAGGCCTTTGCTTCAAAAAATTCAATCACAGACTCTTTCCTTGATGGTGTGGGGATAGGGCTTGGATTTACTGCAGCACTTACTGTACTGGGTTTAGTAAGAGAGATTCTGGGTAGTGCATCGGCTTTTGGAATAAAATTTTTGAACGGAGATGGTATTTTGGTGTTTATCCTGGCTCCTGGTGCATTTATTGCGCTGGGGTACCTGCTGGTTCTGTTCAATAAGTTAAAGACAAAAATTAAATAGGAGGGGTTATGGAGTACATTTTAATAATCATATCTGCAGTATTTGTTAATAACATATTGCTATCCCAGTTTCTGGGAGTTTGTCCCTTCCTGGGTGTTTCGAACAAGGTTAGTACAGCAGCAGGCATGGCCGGGGCCGTAACCTTTGTGATTGCTGTTGCCACTCTTGTTACATATCTCCTGCAGTATTATGTGTTAGTTCCTCTGGGCATTGAGTTTATGCAGACTGTTGCTTTTATACTTGTAATTGCAGCGCTTGTTCAGATGGTTGAGATTATTCTTAAGAAGGTTAGTCCATCGCTATATCAGGCACTTGGGATTTTCTTGCCTCTGATTACCACAAACTGTGCAGTTCTTGGTGTTGCTATTATCGTGGTATCCAAGGAATTTGCCTTTGGCAGCGATCCTCATATGCTTAACTTAGCTGAGTCAGTTGTTTATGGTATAGCAACAGCTCTTGGATTTGGCCTGGCAATGATACTTTTTGCAGGTCTCAGGGAGCAGCTGGAACTTGCAAATGTTCCCAAACCATTCAAAGGGATGCCCATTGCCCTTATAACAGCAGGTATTCTTGCCCTGTCATTTATGGGATTTGCAGGACTTGTTTAGTATTTGTAAATTTGAATTATGGCTAAAACCTTACTTGAAATAGATCAGCTGCTAAGAGCGGGAGATGCTGATGCAGCAAATGTGGAGCTGAGAGCTCTGCTTGAGAGGGAACCAAACAATGCCGAGGCTTGGTATCTTTTGGGAAGTCTTCTCAGAAGGCAGCAACTATGGGGGGATGCAATAAACGCCCTTAATAAGGCTAAGTTTCTTAATCCTGAAGGACCTGCTGCCCATGCAATAGAGTCCATTTATGAGATTCTGAGTTATCAGAATACTGATTTGATGAATCCGTAAAGGGAGAGAGTTTAAATAATTTTACCTCCCCTGATGTGGAGTGAAGATGTAGCCAGGCCATCTGTTTCGCCCCTGTTGTGGGTGACATGGAGAACGGTCTGGCCCTCTTTTTTGAGTATTGCCAATGTCTTTACCGCCTCCTCTCTAAGCTCCTCATCCAGTGCGGAGAGCGGCTCGTCAAGCAGTAAAACCGATGGCTGGTGCGCCATGGCGCGGGCAAGTGCACATCTCTGCTTTTCACCGCCGGATAAATCTTTTATAGCTCTCTTAAGCAATCCCTCAATTTTGAAAAGGGAGGCGATTCTCCAGGTCTCCTTTGCAACGGTAGCTTTGTCGGCACCGGAAATGGAGAGGGGAAAGCCGATGTTCTCTTCAACTGTCATATGGGGAAAGAGGGCGTAATCCTGGAAGAGCATACCCACCGGCCTCTTTCTGGCAGGGGTGTTGGTCATATCTACCCCATCAATAAGTATTTTGCCCTTTTCAGGAAATCTAAGCCCGGCAATCAGCTCAAGCATAACAGACTTGCCGGAGCCAGACGGGCCAAGCAGTGCTGTATAGCTACCCTTGGGAAGTTCCAGGTTTATGGGGCCAAGGGTAAACAGCCCTGCTTTGTATATAATGTTTTCCAGTATTACCATCTTCTCTTCTGGTATATTCTCAGCAGTGTAAACAGGATAAGGGTAACGGTGACAAATATCACCGCCACAGGCCTCGCATAGTTTATTCCGAATGAGTTAAATCTGTCAAATATCAAAACCGGTGTGGTCATCGGGTGGTATGCAACTATCACTATTGCCCCAAACTCGCTCATCCCGCGTGCAAACATCAGCATAAGTCCTGAGATAACCGATCTGCCGGCAAGGGGCATGGATATTTTGTAAAATGTAGTAAACTTTGATGCGCCAAGTGTCTCCGCGGCCTGCTCCAGCCTTTCCGGGACTGCCGAAAATCCATCCCTTGCTGAGTTTATAAGAAACGGAAGACTCACAAACGCCATCGCCATCCCAATAGCTATGGGAGAGCCCACCAGGTTAAGCCCTATGGAATCTGCCGCAGAACCCAGCAGACTATCCCTGGAGATAACCCCAAGGAGTGCAATTCCGGCAGCTGAGTGGGGAATCACTATAGGCAGATCAATAATCGCCTCAACTACACCCTTAAGCGGGAACTTTTTTCTGGCAAGAATATAGGCCAGCGGAATGGCAAATACCGACGAAATAAATGTCGCAGCAGCAGATACACCCAGTGTCAGCACAATACTTCTGCTCACCTCCGGATCCCTTATTGTCTCAAAGAGCCCCGGTGCTTTTACCGATAGAAACATCCCCGCAAGCGGCGCAAAAATGAACAGCAACGCCACTGCTCCAAGAAGCATAAAGGCTAAATGAGTGATGTTGCGGTTGTGGTGCATAGGGCAAAGATAGGAAATAATCAAGTTCGCTAGTCTGCTTCTGCACCCTTCCCCAGTGTACTGCTGCGCCCTACCTGAATCACCCGCAGCCCCTCTGGAACTTTTCCTCCTCGCTCTCTTCGTTCGCTGTGGCGGAGGTTCCATCGCTCAAAGACCTGCTCCTCATCCCTACCTGAATCACCCGCAGCCCCTCTGGAACTTTTCCTCCTCGCTCTCTTCGTTCGCTGTGGCGGAGGTTCCATCGTGTCTCGGTTGATTCAGGTAGGAATATGGCAATCTTTTTACATAGTTTACACAGCGGGTTTGATCTGAAGTTTCCCGCGTCAAAGACCGGTAGTAAACTATATACCCGTACTGCTATAACTCACAGTATATCTTCAGGTTAACACTTAATCCCGCGGATGATCCGCGGGATTAAGTGTTAACGCGTACTCAGTAAGCGAGATACAGCCTCACGGGTATGACACTTCACCGCCTTCTGCAAAGTTTATAAGGTGCTTCGCCGGTTTAGCCATCCGGCAATACAAGTTATTTTCGCAGCCCGGGAGATAACTTTTGTACAGACCTGCGACGCATACCCGTACCGCTGTAACTCTCAGTAAATCACTAACAACTACTTTGACCTGACATGTCATTTGTCATATTAAGTGCCTGTAGTAAGATAATCAACGCGTTACAACGCTGCGGGTTTTATATTTTCAGGTGAATTCGTTCGTAAATTATAGGAATAATATCATAATGCATAGGTTTGGGTTGAGAGGGATTTTCGTTTATCTTGCTTATAGTTAGAGGTTTAAAAATTGATTTTTTGAGAAGTTTTTAAAAATGCAATTTGTAATTACTTGGTTTCTTAGCATATATACGAATATCCCTGTCAACCCATTTTCTTTTTCTGCAGATGCAATCCTCTTGTCAGGGATGAATTATCATGTGCCGGGCGACAAACTTAAAAACTTAATAATTTATTAACATATAATTATTATATTTGGTTATTATTAATTAATAAGACTCTTCCTACGGTTTTCCCGTCCTCATTTCTCCGGGTCCTTCTCATTTTATGGGTAACAGTATCGTGAGCACAGCATTAACATATGATATACAGAACCGTCTTCGGATGATCAATAACCCATCCTCGCTGGGTACAAAGCCTTTCGCTATGGAGCTACAGTACAATGCTCCAAATGTGAGCGGAGCGACAGCCCAGTACTCTGGCAATATCAGTGCCGTAAAATGGAGACACAACGGAGGCAGCGAACAGAGCTACCGTTATAATTACGATTCATACAGCCGTCTGACGGATGGCCTACACAGCGGTTCAAACAACGAACAGGGGATAACCTACGACTCCAATGGTAACATAACCGCCCTAACCAGAACAGGGATACAACCTGCAGCAATGACATACAATTACTCGGGAAACAGACTCTCTTCAATAGTTAAAGGAGGTACTACATACACCTATGCTCATGACAGTAACGGCAATGTGACAACAGACGGTATAAGAGGGATGACAATAACATACAACTACCTCAACCTGCCAAAGAGCGTGATCAAGGGTGCGGATAATCTTGAGTTCATCTACGATGCCACAGGAGTCAAGCTGGCAACAAAACAAAACGGAACAACGCAGAACTACTACACAGGAGCAGTAGTGTACAAATCAGACAAGACACCTGACTACATACTAACCTCTAGTGGTATGATAAGAAAAGATGGTGCAAACTACATACGCCAGTACAACATAACAGACCATCTGGGAAATGTCAGGTCTGTTGTAAACCAGTCCGGGACAATTGAACAGGCTACTGACTATTACCCCTATGGATTATCTTTCAGCAATAACAATCTAACTAAAAACCGTTATCTTTACAATGGCAAGGAGATCCAGAACCAGACCCTCTCCTCACAGTTCTTTGGAATGTATGATTATGGAGCGAGGTATTACGATCCTGTGATAGGAAGGTGGATGGGGGTTGACCCACTGGCAGAGAAGAAACCATGGCTTACTCCATACCATTTTTGTAGTAATAATCCACTTAATAGACTTGACCCAGACGGCAGAGATGATTTTGAACTTAATAATAAAGGACAAATTGTAAATCGTATCGAAAATAAAAAAGCGGACAATATTTATATTCTTAATAATGACGGAAAGCGTATAGATGGTCAAACATTAAATTTTGAATACGGTACTATTACTGCTGTTAGGAATCCGACGGTTAAAGTAAAAGGTAAAGATGGTAACGTAACTGATAAGCCTTTAATCCTATTTGAAGTAAAAGGAAATGACAATACTACTAAGATGTTTGAATTCTTGGCAAATCCATCAAGTACAGGAGTGGAGTGGACACATGCAAAAATTGGTGCTGAGAAGTCTGAGCAAAATGTAATTGGAAGCTCACATGACAAATCATCGACACCAGTTGGTCACTACTTAAGAGCCACAAAATATACTTTAAAGGAAGTAACACATAATCATCCTAGCGGTAATTATCTTCCTTCTGATGGAGATAAGAGCGGGGCAAAACTTTATAAACAGCAGAATAGTAATACGTTGCTCAATATTTATACTTACCCTAATCGGTATAGTGGATATGATGAAAAAGGCACTCTTGATTTTAGTGATTTTGAAAATATGCCAACTATTGAAGTAATTGGGACAAAAAAGAATTAAGTATGAAAAGATATATTAAATATTTTTTGCTTGCTTGTTTAGGTATGTTTAGTTTATTATCTAAATCACAAGATTTTAATACGAGCGATTCATTACCTGTATTAAAAATTGCGAATGAACAACTCTTAGTTATAATCGATAGCCTTATAGAGTATGATAAAAGATGTGATTTCTATGATTCAAATTTAGTTTATATTGTGCATATTCAGCCAACGGAATATACTACTTTAATCCAATTTACATCAAGCCATAAATTGATAAAAATGGGTAATGAGACAGGTTGTCTTGCTAAAAAAGGACATGTTATTGTTGTAAGGGGAATTTATGATGATACTCTTTTTGAAAAGACAAGATGTAAGAAAATATTCAATTATTACCAGCCTTCTGATGGAATTGATTCAAACGGAACGGTTATAATTGATATTTATGAAGATGATTCTTATACCCAATGGGATTACAAATACAATAAAGGTAGCTTTACTAAAATATAATTAAAAAGCTTGGCAAGCTTAGGTTATTTTAATGCACATCATGAAGGACGTTCAAATGAACGTACTTTTTAATTTCATCTTGCTTAAAGAGATAGACCGGCAAATCTTAACTTTATTGCGGAGCGACAGCCCAGTACTCTGGCAATATCAGTGCCGTAAGATGGAGACACAACGGAGGCGGCGAACAGAGTTACCGTTATAATTACGATTCATACAGCCGTCTGACGGATGGCCTACACAGCGGTTCAAACAACGAACAGGGGATAACCTGCGACTCCAATGGTAACATAACCGCCCTAACCAGAACAGGGATACAACCTGCAGCAATGACATACAATTACTCGGGAAACAGACTCTCTTCAATAGTTAAAGGAGGTACTACATACACCTATGCTCATGACAGTAACGGCAATGTGACAACAGACGGTATAAGAGGGATGACAATAACATACAACTACCTCAACCTGCCAAAGAGCGTGATCAAGGGTGCGGATAATCTTGAGTTCATCTACGATGCCACAGGAGTCAAGCTGGCAACAAAACAAAACGGAACAACGCAGAACTACTACACAGGAGCAGTAGTGTACAAATCAGACAAGACACCTGACTACATACTAACCTCTAGTGGTATGATACGAAAAGATGGTGCAAACTACATGCGCCAGTACAACATAACAGACCATCTGGGAAATGTCAGGTCTGTTGTAAACCAGTCCGGAACCATTGAACAGGCTACTGACTATTACCCATATGGATTATCCTTCAGTAATACCAATCTAAACAAAAACCGTTATCTTTATAATGGAAAAGAGTTGCAGAACCAGACCCTCTCCTCACAGTTCTTTGGAATGTATGATTACGGAGCGAGGTATTACGATCTCGTGATAGGGAGGTGGATAGGGGTTGATCCATTGGCAAGTGATGCACCTAGTTGGTCTCCTTATCGAGCGTTCTTTAATAATCCACTTAGATTTATTGACCCTGATGGCCTATTTGAGATTGAAACAGGGAAAATAGAGAAAGGGGATAATCTAACAGCAATAGCAAAGCAGCTTAATGAAAAATTTAAAACTAATCTAACTGTAGCCCAAATAGCAAAAGCAAACGATTTAAAAGATGCTAATAAGATAAAAGCAGGAAATTTCATAAAATTGCCAGGTGCAGATATTGAATTAAATTTTGACTTAAGTTCTTTAAAAGTCTCAGATATCAATTATAGTATTGATATGCCAGATTTGGAATGGGAAGGCACAAGTGGACGAGAGGGTTATCAAAGTTCAGAATTTCAAAACTTAAAAGATAAAGGGCCAATACCAGAAGGACAATACATCGTTGACCCAGCCCGCACACAGTCAATATCAGATATTAGTACATGGGATAGAGCGAAAGGAACAATTGGGCGAGGTTCTTGCCCTGGATTAGAAAAATCTTGGGGAGAGCATAGAACTTGGTTGACACCTTCGGCTGGAACTAATACTTTTGGAAGAAATGGTTTTACTATACACGGTGGCGCTATACCAGGTTCTGCAGGTTGCATTGATTTGACGAGTAGAAACAATAGTTTTCACAATTGGTTGAAATCACACGACAAACCATTGAATTTAAAGATAAAATATTAGTATGAAACATTTTAGATGGGTTTTAATTCTGATTTCAATAGGGTTTTATGTAATAGCTATTACTGAAATATTCATGTATTTTAGAAATCCTGAAAGCTATATGCTGGGGTCTGAAGCTATGATAAGCAATGGAGGGCTATACTATAAAAGCAAAGTTGCCTTTTTGTTAATTAACTCAATACAAATAATACTTTCCATCTCGGCTATAATCTTATTTTTGAAAGCTAAAGGAATGATAGGATTTGTAATTGCAGCATTACTTGTGATTTTGCAATTTTTATTTCTTCTAATCAAGTAATAATCTAAAGCTTAGCTTGCTTAATAAAAGCATCAAGGAGAGCGAAGACATGTTGTTATTCGCCCTCTTTTAGTTTTTGTTTACCAAAAAGTCTAAAGGACTCCTGTACTAAAACGTGGATTTCAACAAAACGGGGATTTTGACAACAGGAGCAGTAGTGTACAAATCAGACAAGACACCTGACTACATACTAACCTCAAGTGGTATGATAAGAAATGATGGTGCAAACTACATACGCCAGTACAACATAACAGACCATCTGGGAAATGTCAGGTCTGTTGTAAACCAGTCCGGGACAGTTGAACAGGCTACTGACTATTACCCCTATGGATTATCATTCAGCAATAACAATCTAACTAAAAACCGCTATCTTTACAATGGCAAGGAGATCCAGAACCAGACCCTCTCCTCACAGTTCTTTGGAGTGTATGATTATGGAGCAAGGTATTACGATCCTGTGATAGGGAGGTGGATGGGGGTGGACCCACTGGCGGAAAAGTACTTCTTTTTATCCCCTTGGTCATATGTGGTTAATAATCCGATGAATGCCATAGATCCTGACGGAAGAGATGTTTGGGAAATAAATAGTCTAGGCAAAATAGTCAATCAAATTAAAGATAAAAATCAAGATGCTTTCTATATGGTTGATAAAAATGGGAACAGAACATTCACGACTGACGAAGAAGGAAATAAACATTATAACTCTATTTCATTCGAATACGGTACAATTACCAATTTTGAAAAGTCGGGATGGTTTAGCTCTACTACAAGATTTGCCGTAAATAGTGAATCTTCGGGAGCTGACTTGTTCAAGTTTTTTGCTGATAATACCAAAATAGAATATGGATTAATAAACACACAAAGCAATGGTTCAATCGTCATGACTAATAACAATGAAAGTTCAGTCAGAGCAAGTGAAACAGCCAAGAAATTAAGCGATAGAGGACAAACTGTTACTTCTGTCGTACATAATCACCCTAATAATTCCAATCCGTCAGGATTTAGAAAAGGGGATAAGAGTGGTGATAAATATGCATCAACCCTTTTATCTAATTCTCACGGTTATCAGGTTGAACGTTATGTATATCAGCCAAGAACAGGTAATTTAATTGCGTATGATGAAAAAAATATTATTGGCTCTATGTCTTGGGGATTGGTTTTCAGACCGTCAACAGCACGAAAACATCCCACTTATGCTTTAAGACAATATCCTGGTATTGGTTTACCTCCTAAATGATATGAATATGAAAAAAGTATTTAGTATCATATTCCTATTTTGCGGTTTTATTTCATGTCAATCAAAAAAAGACAATAACATTGTAGAGCTAACGGAGTTTTCAAAAGATTTAGTCTCTCTGTATATCAACAATGCTGAAAATCTAAGTGCAAAAAAAAGAAAGGACGAAATAATTATTATTTCTATAGCAGATACTTCTTTTTATTTTCTATCTGTTTTTGCAAATAACAGTAAAGAGTATATATTTTGTAGAGAAGATTTTATCGGACAAACTATGTATTTAGGACATTTAGTAAGAGTATTTGGCGATGAAAATTCTATGTTTTATTCTTTAAACGATAAAATAAACAAACAGAAGCGATGTAATGATAATTACATAGAATATGATCCAAACATGTGGCAGATTTGTTTTTACAAAGACAAAACATTCTGCAAAATGAGAACATATAAAGGTACTCCGAGCGATGATATTTCGGAAATACAAATTTTGGCTGAAAAACACTTTAATGTATCACAAAGCATAAGAGACAAAGTTTATCAATTAGACGAGATTGAGAATGAACCAAAGTTTGTTTTGGGTGAAGATACATTAAGGAAAATAATATCTTCAAACTTCATAAAGCGCAATAAAGGCCATCTAAGTAAAATTCCATTAGTTGTACATATTGTTGTAGATACAAATGGTAAAGCCACACTAAAAGGAATTGTAAAAAGTTCAAATGATGTTGAATTGGACAAAGAAGCAATAAGGGTAGCCAAAATAATTTCTCAATATGACTTTATTCCTGCATCGCACAGAGGCCAAACAGTTAGAGCCATTTATCCGATTGTTTTTTTGAAAAGCGATATTACACCAGACATATGATACGAAAAGATGGTGCAGAGTACATACGCCAGTACAACATAACAGACCATCTGGGAAATGTCAGGTCTGTTGTAAACCAGTCCGGGACAGTTGAACAGGCTACTGACTATTACCCCTATGGATTATCTTTCAGCAATAATAATCTAACTAAAAACCGTTATCTTTACAATGGCAAGGAGATCCAGAACCAGACCCTCTCCTCACAGTTCTTTGGAATGTATGATTACGGAGCGAAGTATTACGATCCCGTGATAGGGAGGTGGATGGGGGTTGATCCGTTGGCAGCAGATTATTATTCTTTGTCTCCATATGGTTATTGTGCCGGAAATCCTATTGTTTACAGTGATGAAAATGGAGAATGGATAAATTTTGTTGTCGGTTCTGTCATTGGAGCTGCTACAGATTATGCTTTACAAGTCGCAACGAATTATGTTAAAGGTAAAAAAGGACTTGAAGCGTGGACTGATGTAAGTGGAAGTTCTATTGCGGTATCAGCAGTAGCAGGAGCTACAGGGGTTGGGATTGCTACAAAAGTTGGCAAGGCAATGAAAGTAGCAAAAATGGCGAAAGGAATGAAGGCAACAATAACGGTTGGAACCGAAGTTGCAACAGATGCTGTAGTAAGTGCAACAAACCAATTAGTAACAACTGGCGAAGTAGATTTAAAAGATGTGGCAATTGATGCAACTGCTGGTCAGATAGTTGGGAAAACCGTAAGTAAGGCAGTTCAGAACAAAGCGCAAGCATCAAGAACGGCAAAGGTTTTACACAATCAAGCCGATAGAGCACAAAGAGTAGCGAAGGGAAGTCGAGAAGTGAGACAAGTTGCTGCAGATAAAGCTACTAAAAAAGCTGAAAATTTTGGAGCTGGCAGAGCAACGGCAGCAGGTGTAGCAAGCTCTGGAACAGCTTCTACTGTGGTTAGAGAGCTTGATGATAAAACAATAAATAATAATGAAAAAGTTTTTATCAACAGAGAATATAATTAGAGGGTTAATTGTAATTGCATTTATTGCTTTTGCCAGTACAAAATATGACATAAAAAATATAATAGTTGTTTTATTGGTAATATTTGGCATGACATTATTGGGAGTTAGCTTCGTATTACTTTACCAAGAAGTTAGGAGCTATTATAAGAATAAAACATGGGGTTTGTCGCAAGCTAAAACAATAATCTTTGTATCATCAATTGTGATAATACCAATGATATTTATATTGGAACTAACTCCAAATTTAAAGATATATTCATTATTGATAGTTGGAGTAGTTTTGTTAGTTCTATTTGTTTATGATTTAATAAAAAGGATGATAAAATAACAAGTGAAATTAGTTTTAATTTTTTTACTTTTTAGTCATTGCTTTTTGTGGCTTAGGTTTGTAGTAATGGTCTAAAAAATCTAGACAGGAAAAATGTTTAAATTAAATTTATTGTCGTATGAAATCAAAGCCAGGGCAGACTCTCAAAGGTGTGGAACACACTTAACGGCACAACAACAGTGACAGAAATCGCACAAACATATGATGAGTTAGAGAGGTTAACCGCCACCGCTATGGGTAACAGTATCGTGAGCACAGCATTTACATATGACATACAGAACCGTCTTCGGATGATCAACAACCCTTCATCGTTGGGTACAAAGCCTTTCGCTATGGAGCTACAGTACAATGCTCCAAATGTGAGCGGAGCGACAGCCCAGTACTCTGGCAATATCAGTGCCGTAAAATGGAGACACAACGGAGGCGGCGAACAGAGCTACATGGTTATAGTGCCTAGTTCTGCACTAGACTTAATGAACCTTGGGACTATGGGAGGATTAGTTTCGCGTGCAAAGAATAGCGAAACCGATAATAAGAAAATAAGAGATTATGCAAAAGAGGTTAGCTGTATTGGCATTTTTGATTCTAATATTTGCAAATAGTATTGATGTCTTGTCTCAGGAAAATTCTTTGAAGTGGATTCCGTTCGTATGGCAGAGTGATACCATTTCAGGCAAATTTGTTGAGAAGGCATATATGTACGTCCCGGTTAAGATTGATGATTTGCCTGAAAATTTTACGATGCAGCTTGATCTGGGTACTACAGATACACAGTTTTATGGAAACTCTGTTAAACCATACATTGCAGCATACCCCTCTTTTGCAAAGAAACTGGGATCATATGAAACATATCAGAATGTAATATTCAATGGGATTAATCTTAAGATGGGTAGTAGCAATTTTTTATTTGATGTTTGGCTGCGATCAGGCTTTGGTGAGACTATTCTCCGGGATTCACTTCATACAAGGACAGCAAAACATATTGGAACCATTGCTCCCGATATGTTCAAAGATAAAATCCTGATTATCGATTACAAAACTGCCAGGTTTGCCGTAGCAGAACAATTACCAGCAGAATTTAAAAGCATTTCAGGGGTTACATTTGAAATTATTAAGGGAATGATCATACTCCCGTTTAAGATTAACGGAGTTGTGCATAAGTTGCTGTTTGATACCGGGTCCAGCCCTTTTGCATTGGCAAGCTCAAAAAGCAGGGCCTTGGAGATAGCCGGACCGTTAATTATTGATTCATTGAGCGGTCCTTTATGGTGGGGTCAGCAGATAACATTTTACGGACTTAATGTGAACAAATCGGTTAAACTTGGAGTATATAAATTCGGAAAATCAAAAGTCTACTATGATAAAGATGGACTTTGGGAGAGAGATGTTTTTAAGCCATTAAATATATGGGGTTTGGCCGGGAATGGATTATTCCTTGATTGTGTAATTATTTTGGATTATAAGAACAAATTATTTATGATTAAAAAGTAGTAAATAATATCATCGAACCCTTTACTTATCTTTGCACTATGAATACCCGTCAACTTATTTTTCCAACTATTGTTGCAGCAATTATTGCTCTATTGCTGGTGCCTGTGCAGGTGATGCCGGAGAGGGCACTGTTGGTGGGTGAAAGGTTATTTGCGGGTGGAGGATGGGTGCAGATTGTGATGGCATCGGGGTATTCATTTTTGTTAGCCCGATATATGATGCCAAGGGAGAGCAGGAGTGTGTGGCGGAACAGATCGTGGATGTTATTTACCCTTTTTTTCTACGGTCAGCTTGCGCTGGGTATTTTTGGGGATTCATTATTTCTGATGACGGGAAAGCTGCATCTGCCTATTCCGGCGGTGATTATTGCGGGGCCTGTATATCGGTTTAGCTCATGGTTTATGCCGATTCTCTTTTTCTCTGCCATTCTGCTTGCGGGTCCTGCCTGGTGCAGCCATTTGTGTTATTTTGGGGCTCTTGACTCTGCTGCCGCAAGGGTGGGGGCAAAGCGAAAGCGAGCCGGACAGGGCTCTAAAAGAAGGGTGTTCAGGGATTGGATGTGGAGATGGAAACCGATACTTAGGGTGGGGGTGCTGATGGCAGTTGTGGCGGTGGCACTGGTGCTTCGGCTTATGAGGGGAACGGGCGATGGTGCCATAAGCCTCTTTCAGGACTCTGCAGCACTCTGGGCGATACTCTTTTTTGCTATTGGTCTGTTGATTATTCTGTTGATTTCTATGAGGCGGGGGATTATGGCTCACTGCACAGTGTGGTGTCCGGTGGGGACGGTGGTAAACTATTTGAAATATATCTCTCCTTTCAGGTTTGATGTAAAGAGGAGCGAGTGTACATCCTGTATGAAGTGTATTCCTGCCTGCAACTATGCTGCTATGAACAGGGATTCTCAAGGAAAGCTTGTTATTGGTAATGGTTGTACCTATTGTGGTGACTGTCTTACAGCTTGTCCTCACAATGCTCTTGAGTACAGATTCTTTGGGATGAGGGGCGATAGTATCGAGAGGCTGTGGATTGCGGTAACAATCATACTTCACACTCTGTTTCTTGCCATTGCCCGGGTTTAATATCTAAACTTTCCTGCATTCACAGAGTATCCGCATAACTTCCGGAGTTTTTCCTCCTCGCTCTCTTCGTTCGCTGTGGCGGAGACTCCTTCTGTTATGCGGATTACTCTGTGACCGGGAAGGTAGCTGTGTATTGCTTTGCAAATGAAACCCGCCGAAAATAGAGAACCCCGGACGGCTGTAACTTGCAAACAATGAGTGATTTAACACTTTATCCCTGGGGTGATCCCTTGGGTAAAGTGTCAATTATCAATTAATCTGCTTGTTGCAGCCGTGCGTGTTTAGACCACCTCCAGCAGATTTGCGGATACACATCGCTTTGCGAGGATTTAAATGGTGCTGCGCAATTTATACGGCCTTTGACCGGAAGGCAGGTTCCGGGTTTGGGTGGCACGAACCTCCACGGAGTTAAATTTCAAGGTGTTCCAAAATATAAATCTTTCAAAACCAATAAATTATATTTTACAACTAGCACAAAACGAGGTTAATGGAGGTTCGTCCCACCCACGCCTGTTAGCCTATCCTTGGGTTTAAATGCTCCGCAATCCTTCCCCGGCCAACCGAGCCACGAAGGAACCTCCGCCACAGCGAACGAAGAGAGCGAGGAGGAAAAGTTCCGGAGGGGCTTCGGTTGACCGGGGAAGGGTGAAGGGTTATCTAGTGCGAATCAATCCCGCTCATCATCGCAAAAAGGTGGTTGAGCATAGGTAGAATCTCTGACATATACTCCTTAACTGCCTTAACGCTGCCGGGCAGGACAAATATTAGGGATTTGCCGGAAACGCCTGCAATACTTCTGCTCAGAAGTGCATTAGGTTTTTCAGCTCCGTATTTTAATCTTATATAGTCCATAATTCCGGGAATCTCCTTGTCCAGTAGCGGCTTTACAACATCAGGGGTAAAGTCTCTCGGGCCGATTCCTGTTCCGCCGGTGGTGATAATTATCTCGTGTCCCTCTGAAACCATTCGCCTGATTTCGGTTTCAAGCATCTGCGGATTATCAGGAAGAAGTTTATAGTCGCAGGAGAGGCTCCGTTTTGTTTCACTGAACCATTTGCCCATTAACTCCTCTGCAAGAGGGCCGCTTAGGTCTTTGTATTCTCCCTCGAATGCTCTGTCGCTGAGGGTTATGACTCCTGCCCTCCAGGTCTTCTTCTTATAAGTAAGTTTGTCTCCTGCCCTCATCTCGCCACATTTAAGAACCCTTGCAAATATCCCCTCTTTGGGCATAATGCAGGCTCCGGTGTCGCGAAAGATTGCGCAACCATCACCGTGGCACTTTTTTCCTATCTGAGTAACCTCCATCAGGATTGTGTCGTTCATAAGCTGGTCTCCGGGCATCATCTCGTTAAGAACCATCCCTTTTGTAGTGATGTTCTCGGCAAACTCTCCCCATTTAAACTCCCTGCCTGTTATGGCCGAAAACTTCTCAAAGCTCTCCGCTCCAAGCAGACTCACCTGTCTGTGCCACTTGCCGGCGTGGGCATCTCCGGGAATCCCCTCGGGGGTAAGTTGGATATTATCAACGGGGAGTTTGATCTCTCCCTTTTTTACAGAAATATTTACCGATATTATTTCAAGTTCCATTTTGTATCTCTGTTTTGCTATTTAATCTCCTCTTTGCTCTTTGAGAGGAGTTCAATGTTGGTTATTATCATGTTTTTATCCACCGCCTTGCACATATCGTAAATGGTAAGCAGCGCTACCGATACAGCTGTCAGCGCCTCCATCTCTACTCCGGTATTGCCGTTGCATGAGGCGAACCCCTCGGCAGTGACTCCGTCATCCTGGACGGTGATTTTGACATCGGCCTTATTAAGATTTAACTGATGGCAGAGTGGAATCAGTTCAGGGGTCTTTTTGGCAGCCATTATTCCGGCAATCTGGGCTACTGTTAGCAGGTCTCCCTTTTTCAGCCCGTTCTCCCTGATAAGTGCTATGGTTTCAGGTGAAAGTAGTATCCTCCCCCTTGCTGTCGCCTTTCTTGCCGATACAGGTTTGGCCCCCACATCCACCATGTTTGCACGCCCCTTTTCGTCTGTATGGGTGAGCATTTTGCCGTTTTTAGAATTTGTATCTTCTGACATAATCATCCTCCTGAATTATTATCCGCCTATATTATAGAATTTTCCGGTATCATTATGGGAGCCCTTTGCCGGTTTGTTTTTTACAGCCATCTCAAGAGCCTTCTCTGCTCCGTACTCTCTTATGCTGTATCCAAGGTCGCTGAAGAGGCAGGGTTTTACCAATCCGTTTGCCGTAAGCCTTACTCTGTTGCACCTTGGGCAGTCTCCGCCGTCTCCGCCGTCAACTATACCAAACGAGCCGGTATGGAGATCCATCATCTTTATAAATCTCACCTCAATTCCGTTTATACCTGAAAGAGCTCTCTCCTGAGCAAACTTTAGTACGCTTTGAGCATCAGGCTCGTTTCTGTCACTATTTACAACGCAGTTAAGTTTGATAGGTAGAAGCCCGGCACTCTTTGCCGCCTCAATTCCATCAAAAACTTTGTTTATATCTCCGCCTCTGGTAATCTCTCTGTACCTGTCAGGATCTGCAGTATCAAGACTTATATTTATTCTCATAAGCCCTGCTTTTGCAAGTTCCTCTGCGAATTGAGAGAGCAGCTGCCCGTTTGTAGTCATTGAGAGGTCAGTAATTCCCTCAATTGAGGCCAGTCTGCGAACAAGTTCCGTAATCCCTTTTCTAACCAGCGGCTCACCGCCTGTAATCCGCACTTTATTAACTCCACTTGAGACAGCAACTCTTGTAAACTCCTCAATTTCGTTAAATGTCAGAATCTCACTGTGGTCAACAAGGGGAATCCCCTCTTCAGGCATACAGTATGTACACCTAAGGTTGCATCTGTCTGTAACGGAGATTCTGAGATATGTTATTGCTCTTTTGAGCGGATCATACATCATTATTGGTTCCTCCCAATGTGTTTGGAAAACTCCCAGAGAACAACACCTATGCTGACAGATACATTTATTGAGTGTTTTGTTCCGTGTTGTGGTATTTCAAGAACAGTGTCACTCATGTCAACAACCTCCTGACTAACCCCTTTAACCTCGTTTCCAAAAATCAGAGCGTACCTTCTGTCTCTGTCAAGTTTAATATCGTTTAGCATTATAGAGTTTTCAGTTTGCTCAACTGATATAGCTTCATACCCCTCTGCTTTTAGCCTCTTTACGGCATCAGTGCTCTCCTCAAAATACTCCCAGGGAATTGTGTTTTCTGCTCCAAGCGCAGATTTGTGTATTTCAGCAGATGGTGGAGTGGCACAAATCCCGCAAAGTATTATTTTCTCTGCGGCAAATGCATCGGCACTCCTGAAGGCAGCGCCAATATTGTGCTGGCTTCTCACATTGTCCAGTACTATTATTACCGGCATCTTATCTGCTGAAGAATACTCATTTGCTGAGATTCTGCCAAGCTCACTGTTAAGTAATTTTCTGAATTTGCTCATAACTAATTGCAAATATACTCATACCATTTTAAACTTTTTGCCGCCTCAATGGTCAAAGTAAAATAAATTTTACTTTGATGAAACAGAGACAGAAGTACATCCTTTATGCCGCTATTCCGATTGTGTTAGCCGGGTCAATCATTGGCTACAACAAATTGTTCAATAAACCGGAAATTAATGAAGAGCCCATTTCCCGTCCTATGGGTGAGGGAAACAGAGGGGGAGGCGGAGGAGGAAGAGCTTTGCCTGTATCAGTATATATCGCAGAATATATGACTTCAGATGAGGGTAAACTTGCAATAGGCACTCTTACTCCCAATGAAAGGGTGGATGTGGTTAGTGAACTCTCCGGCAGGGTAACTGAGATTAATTTTCGTGAGGGTGAGCTTGTAAGAAAAGGGACAATACTGGTAAAGCTAAATGATGATGAGCTTGTTGCTCAGCTTGTAAAGGCCGAGTATCAGTATAAACTAATTGAGCAGAGACTCGAGCGTCAGAAGATTCTTCTTGAGAGGGATGCTGTTAGCCGTGAGGATTATGACAAGGTGCTTACTGAGTTTAATGTTTTAAAGCAGGATATTGAGCAGTTGAAAATAAGGATTGAGAAGATGAAGGTAAGGGCCCCTTTTGATGGAATGATTGGTTTCAGAGATGTGAGCCTTGGAGCCTTTCTGCAACCCAATACAAAAATATCTACACTTGTAGATGTGGCAAATCTTAAGCTTGAATTTGCCATCCCTGAGAAATATATTAATGATGTTAAGAGTGGCTCTTCTGTTTCATTTACAGTGGAGGGAACAGGCAAAACTTTCTCTGCCAGGGTTTATGCCGTAGATCCTCAGGTTGAGGTTAAAACAAGAACGCTTATGCTTAGGGCCAGATATACAAATACGGGACTAATGCTTAAACCAGGTATGTCTGCAAAGGTATCTTTCTCAACAACCGCAGGGGCAAATAATATATATGTACCTAATCAGGCAGTGGTGCCGGATGTAAAGGGGCGCTCAGTGTGGGTTATGAAGGGGGGCAAGGCAGAGCTTGTACAGGTTCAGTCAGGAACAAGAACGGCAGATATGCTTGAGATACTCGGCGGACTGGAGAGGGGTGATACAATCATTACCACAGGGCTTATGCAGCTGAGGCCGGGGATTCAGGTATCACCACAAACAATAATGAATTAGATATGAGTATAAGCAGTACAACCATAAACAGACCGGTACTGGCTACAGTACTAAGCCTTCTGATAGTAATTTTTGGTGTTATCGGATATACATCGCTGGGTGTCAGAGATTACCCCAGTGTGGATAACCCTGTAATTTCTGTCAGGTGTGGATTTCCCGGCGCTAATGCAGATGTTATTGAAACACAGATCACTGAGCCTTTAGAGGCCGCAGTAAATGGTATTCCGGGAATCAGGGCTATCTCCAGCACAAGCCGAGATGGATCAAGTTCAATAAATATTGAGTTTAACCTGGAGGTTGATTTGGAGACTGCTGCAAATGATGTTCGCGACAAGGTGTCAGGAGCTATGAGAAGACTGCCTCAGGATGTAGATCCCCCTGTGGTTGAGAAGTCTGACGCAGATGCTCAGCCAATATTTACGGTAACACTTCAAAGTGAGTCAAGAGATATTATTGACCTTAGCGAATATGCAGAGGTTAACTTTAAGGAGAGACTTCAGACAATAAGCGGAGTAAGCTCTGTAGGTGTCTGGGGATCAAAGAGATATTCTGTGAGAATGAGGATGGATCCCATTCTTCTTGCTGCATACAAAATTACACCACTTGATGTGAGGCAAGCTGTGTCCAGAGAGAATGTCGAGCTTCCTTCAGGTATGGTGGAGGGTTCCACTATGGAGCTTACTGTAAGAACGCTAGGCCGATTAAGAACCATTGAGGATTTTAATAATTTAATAATCGCCAGAAGCGGAGAGAGAATTGTTCGCTTTTCCGACATCGGCTCTGCTGAGGTGGACGCTGAGAACACCAGATCCATTTTAAAGAGGAATGGTGTGCCTATGGTCTCCTGTGTAATAGTTCCGCAGCCAGGTGCAAATTATATAAATATTGTTGATGATGCAAAGAGGGTTGTTGAGGAGCTTAAAAGGACAATTCCTGAAGATATTGAGGTTGGAATTGGTTTTGATAACACAGTGTTTATAAGGGATTCAATAAGTGAGGTTCAGATGACAATTCTTCAGGCTTTTTTACTTGTGATTCTTATTATATTTCTGTTTCTGAGAAACTGGAGGACCACTCTTATTCCAATTATTGCTATTCCTATCTCTGTAATTGGAGCCTTTTTCATAATGTACATAGCAGGCTTTTCAATTAATATTCTAACTCTTCTTGCAATTGTACTCTCGATTGGTCTTGTTGTGGATGATGCAATTGTTGTAATGGAGAACATTTATACAAAGATAGAGAGAGGTGTCCCTCCAAAAGAGGCAGCTATCGAGGGGTCAAAAGAGATATTCTTTGCCGTAATTGCAACGACAATAACATTAGTTGCGGTTTTCTTTCCAATTGTGTTTCTGCAGGGGGTAACAGGCAGACTATTCAGAGAGTTCTCTTTTGTAATAGCTGGTGCTGTGATAATTTCAAGTTTTGTGGCTCTTACATTTACCCCAATGATCTCAAGTAAACTATTAAAAAAGGATGCGAAGGAGAACAGATTCTACAGATGGACTGAGCCCTTTTTTGTATGGCTAAATTCTGTGTACGCCTCATCACTGGATAAGTTTTTGAAAAAAAGATGGATGGCGGTGGTATTTCTGTTAATCTCCTTTGGAGTGATATTTTACCTTTGGACAACCATACCATCTGAGATGGCACCTCTTGAGGACCGATCAATGATAAATGTTTCCAGCACGGCTCAGGAGGGTGCAACATACGATTATATGCTAAAATACACAGATGATTTGTATGGTGTTGTAAGAGAAGAGGCTCCTGAAGCAGAAAATATCCTCCAGATGGTTGGAATGGGTGGCAGAAACAGATCAAATTTCTCGATCTCTCTTGTAGACCCTCTCTCAAGGAATAGAACTCAGCAAGAGATTGCAGACGCCCTCTCTCCAAAAGTTGCAATGCTTACCGGGGCAAGGAGCTTTGTTAATCAGCAGCAGACATTCGGCGGAAGAAGAGGAGGAATGCCTGTTCAGTATGTAATTCAGGCAAAAAACCTGGATTCATTGAAGAGAATTATACCGGTTTTTATGTCAGAGGTAGCCCAAAGCGAAGTCTTTTCAAATTCTGATGTTAATCTGAAATTTACAAAACCGGAGCTTAGTATAAGTATTGACAGGGATAAGGCCTCACTGATGGGAGTCTCCATTCAGAATATTGCTCAGACACTCCAGCTCTCAATGAGTGAGCAGAGGATTGGCTACTTTATCAGAAATGGTAAGCAATATCAGATTATGAGTCAGATTGACCAGAGTATGAGGAATAAGCCTGTGGATCTGGCAAATATTTATGTTAGAAATGATGCCGGTGAATTAATCCAGCTGGATAATCTTATTACTATGGAAGAGAGCAGTATGCCACCTCAGCTTTTCAGGTACAACAGATTTGTGTCTGCTACCGTATCTGCGGCACTTTCAAAAGGTTATACGCTGGGGCAAGGTATTGAGGAGATGGATAAAATTGCAGACAGATTACTCAATCCTGATGATTTCACAACCACTCTGTCAGGTCAGTCTAAAGACTTTGTAGAGAGTACATCCAGTCTTCTGTTTGCTTTTCTTCTTGCACTTTTGCTGATCTACCTTATCCTCTCTGCACAGTTTGAAAGCTTCAGGGATCCGCTGATAATAATGTTTACAGTTCCGCTGGCCCTTTTTGGTGCTCTCCTCACACTTAAACTTTATGGCCAGACAATGAATATCTTTAGCCAGATTGGGTTGATAATGCTAATTGGACTTGTCTCCAAAAATGGTATCCTTATGGTAGAGTTTGCTAACCAGAGGAAATTGGCTGGGCTTGATAAACTGGCTGCAATCAGAGACTCTGCTGCATCAAGGTTCAGACCGATTCTAATGACAAGTCTATCTACAATTTTGGGAATATTACCAATGGTATTTGCAACCGGTGCGGGGGCAGAGAGCCGTGTTTCAATGGGTGTAGCTGTTGCCGGAGGGTTGATATTTGCCACATTCTTTACACTCTATATTATCCCTGCTATGTACTCATATATATCATCTTCAAATAAGTAGTGCAATGACAACCAAATTCAAAACATTTTCACTTGCAATTGCCTTTGCATTAATAACCCCACTATCCGCACAAAACTCCAGAAATATTGAATATCTAACTCTGGAGGGGTGTATTGAGAGGGCATTGGAGGCAAACTATTCAATAATAATATCCGGGAATAACCTTGAAATTTCCAGGAATAATGTTACTCTGGCACCTTTTCTGCCAACAATCTCTGCCAGCTCCAGGCAGAGTGCAAACAGCGGAGTTCAAAGGAATATAAATGAGGCTGGAGATAGGGTAAAATCTACTGCTTCAGGAAATTCTGTTATTAATGGTGCAAATTTGAACTGGCGCCTTTTTGACGGCCTTTCAATGTTTGCAACAAGAGATAAACAGGAGGAGCTGCTTAGACAGGGAGAGTATAATTTCAGAGCTGTCTCTGAAAATCTTGTTATGAAGATTTCTTCCCAATATTTCAATATTATTAGTTTGCAGAACAGGTTCAAACTCCTCAATGAGGTAGCCTCTATTTCAAAGGAGCGGTATGAACAAGCTTTAATAAAGTATAATATTGGAAGTGGCTCAGGTCTTGAGCAGATGCAGGCAAAGATCTATCTTAACAGCGACTCCTCATCTCTGCTTCAGGCTACCGAAAATATAAAGAACGCATACATTGAACTCTTTAAACTAATGAACATACCATTAGATTCAAAATATGCAATAAAGGATACAATTATATCCGAGCCACAACTTGATGTAGCCCATCTTCTAAGTAATGCAGACAAAAATAACACAACTCTTTTAGCCCTGAGGGCAGGAGAGGAGGTGGCAAGTCTGGATACCAGAATCGCAAAAGCATCACGCTATCCTGTTATTGATCTCTCTGCCGGATATAACTATAACTTTAACCAGAGTGGGTACTACCCATCCAGATATAATGAATCCAACGGCCTTAACTGGGGCTTTTCACTTTCTGTCCCAATATTTTCAGGTAACGAAATAAACAGAAGGGTGAAAAATGCAAAAATTCAGCAGGAGAATGCAAGACTCACTTATGAGCAGGAGAGGCAGGAGCTTATGAGTGAACTCCATCAACTTTATAATATATATCAATATCATTTAAGGATGATTGAGTTTGAAGAGGAGAACAGAGAGGCTGCGCTTCTTAATCTTGAGGCAGCAAGAGAGAGATACAGACTTGGGTCACTATCCGGAATTGAGTTCAGAGATATTCAGCTCTCATATCTCAACTCTGCAGACAGAAGATTAAACGCAATTTATCAGGCTAAAATTTCTGAAATTACTCTTCACTTGATGGCCGGTGAACTGTTTAATTAGATTGTTGTTGTTCAGTGAAACATTTTCACTGACAATAACAATTCTATGAAAAAGGCGTATATCTGTTTTTTAACTATATTAATATCAACTTTCTCATTTTTACCTACCCTGGCTGAAGAGTCTGCCGCAGATTATTCTATCAGAGGAGTGGTTATAGATAAATTCTCCAGAGAACCGGTATCATTTGCTACTGTCTCTGTATTTCAGGGGACAAAATTTGCAATCACTGATTCCCTGGGAAGATTTTCAATTGAGGGGCTTCCTGCAGGGGCATACAGGCTTAAGGTTGATCTTTTAGGATACAACCAATTTATAACAGAAGAGATGATGCTATCAATAAAGGGCTCATTTCTCAATATTGAGCTGGAAGAGGAGAGCGTGCTACTTGCCGCTGCAACAGTTAAGCCAAAGGCAAATCCCTTCAGAAGGATACCGGAGACCCCTCTCTCTCAGCGAACAATAGGTGTGCAGGAGATTGAGAGAAATCCCGGTGCAAACCGGGATATATCCCGTGTAGTTGCCTCTCTTCCCGGAGTGGCAAATGTTGTAGGAGGAGGTTTTCGCAATGATATTCTTGTAAGAGGCGGTGGCCCTGCAGAAAATAAGTACTTCCTCGACGGGATAGAGGTCCCTTCAATAAACCATTTCAGTACTCAGGGCTCTTCAGGAGGACCTGTCGGGATAATTGATGCCGATTTTATCCGTGAAGTTGATTTTTATGGTGGTTCATTCCCTGTAGCCAGGGGTGGTGCAATTAGTTCCGTACTGGATTTTAAACTAAAGGAGGGAGATCCGCTTAACAATACATATAAGTTTACGGTAGGTGCATCAGAGGCCGGATTCGGCTCAAATGGGCACCTTACAAAAAGGACAAGCTATCTTGCCTCAGTAAGGGTCTCTTATTTGCAATTTCTCTTCAGAGCTATCAACCTCCCTTTTTTGCCCACTTTTACAGATATGCAGGTTAAACTTAAGACCCGCTTTGACAACAAGCACGAACTTACCTTTATTGCTTTAGGTGGTCTGGATGATATGACACTTAATGATGATACCGGAGGTAAGGAGTCAAATGAGTATATACTGGCCTATCTTCCGGTTATTCAGCAGGAGGTTCTTACAACAGGGCTGGTTTACAGATACTACTACGGATCAAATAACTTAAGCCTCTTTCTCAGTCAGAGCTATCTGAACAACAGAAACACCAAATATGCAGGAAATGATGACTCATCCGAGGATAATCTATCACTGAAATACAGATCTGTAGAGCAAGAGACAAAATTCAGAGCAGAAAATCTTGTCAGGTTTGGGGATTTCAGGGTTATTACCGGTGTGGGGCTTGAGCTTCCCCTTTACTCAAATAGCACTTTTCAGAGAATTTTCCTTCAGAATCCAGTCACTGTAGATTACAATAGTGATCTTAGTTTTTTAAAGTATGCTGTATTTACAAATGCAAACTATACCTCTCCGGATAAAAGATTTACTGCAAATCTGGGTATCCGCTTTGATGGAAATTCCTATTCTGACAAGATGGCAAATCTCTTCAGGCAATTTTCTCCAAGGTTATCACTCTCATATGAACTTCTAAGTGATTTTTATCTGAATGCAGGGGTAGGCAGATATTATCAGCTCCCACCATACACGGCACTTGGATACAGAGATCTTCAAGGAGATCTTGTAAATAAGGAGCTTGAATATATTGGGTCAGATCAAATATCTGCCGGAGTAGATTATAGAAATTCAAATGGTGTTCAGCTGGCTGCCGAACTCTTTTACAGAAATAATTTCAATGGTATGTGGTCTGTAAGGGATTCAATTCCTGTTGAAGGGAAAGGAATCAACTACGGAGTCTCCGGAAATGAAGAGATTACATCTACTTTAAAAAGCAGATCTTACGGAGTTGAATTCTCTGCCAGATGGTTTCTTGCAGACAAGTTTAACCTTCTTGGGTCCCTAACCATTTTCAGGAGTGAGTATAACACTCCGGATAATAATTGGATAGCAAGAACCTGGAATAACAAGAGATTGCTTACCCTGTCAGCAGGGTACAAGTTTCCTAAGAACTACTTTGCAGGGGTGAAGTACAGGTACTCCGGAGGAGCTCCTTATACTCCTCTTGATGAGTATAAATCCTCTCTTGTTAATGCCTGGGACGCATCCGGGAGGGCATATCCAAATTACGCTCTTTATAATTCGCAGTATCTGGGGATATTCAACCAGCTTGATATCAGGGTAGATAAAGAATTTTATTTTAACAAATTTGCATTGAAAGTTTATCTTGATGTTCAGAATGTAACGAACTTTGACTACAAGTCAGGAGATGTTCTGGTTAGTACCGGAAGGATTGTAAATCCGGAAGTTCCCGGAGGAGAGCAGAGGTATGAGATGAAAAGAATATCCCTCACAGAGGGGACAATTTTGCCATCAATAGGAATTACGGTAGAATTCTAAGATCAAATAGATTTCTCTCCGGCCAGTTTGTGATTTTATTGAGCCCGTTTTTAACAAGATTGTCAATCTGTCTTGGAAAGCGGGCTCCTTTCCAAGAGCTTGTATTGGTAATAAGTACCCAGGAGACACCGTTTTTCTGGTATTTTAAAAGGGCACTGGATCCGGAGAGTGTTCCTGTTCTTGACCACTCGCCTGAAGAGGTTACCTTTGCCCAGCCAACAGGAAGTATCTGAGGAGTACTGGATGTCATAATACCGATACTCTGATTAGAGATGATATCTGCAACACCCCCCTTCCCATCAATGGATGCAACAAAAAGAAGAATCTCTGAGGGTGATGCGACCCAAGCTCCTGCCCCCTGAAGGGCTTTTATATTATTACCTCCGTAACAACGCTGAACCATCCGTCCACTTCCGTCAAAAGCCTCAACCAGCGGTTCATTTGAGGGTTCGTAATATCTTACTTCGTTCTGGAATTTCTCTGTATAGAGATTGTTTGCAATATGCATATCTGAAATGCCTGCAGGTTTAAGGATCATCTCCTTTATATACTCTTCATAACTCATCCCTGTGACCTCTTCAATAACTCTTGAAAGGATAACATAACCAAGATTTGAGTACCTGGTACCATTGCCCGGTGCAAATCCCAGCCTTCCGGAGGCACAGTATTTAATAATCTGATCGTTATCCGGGATTGTGTCCATCTTCAACCTTGAAGACATCAGGGTTGTGTTAAACATAGGGTCACCTCCCCTGAGAGTAAAACCGCCTCTGTGTCTGAGCAGATGTTCAATTGTAATATTTCTTACTCTTGGGTCCTTGATCTCCTCATCTGAAGGGAAGGGGAGAATGCCCTCTTTTCCAAAAACCTTACTGTCAAGCGATAAAAGAGAATCTTCAGCAAGCTTCATAATACCCGCTGCTGTAATCAGCTTTGAGAGTGACGCAATCCTAAGAATATGCCCGGGCTCCATTTTTATACCTGCCTGCTCATCGGCCCATCCGTACCCTTTTGAATATATCAGCTTTTCATCCTTCATTACAGCAAGAGAGGCCCCTTTAATCTGCCATTGCCTCATAAACTTCTCTATCTGAGAATCCAGTTTTTTTGTCTCTTCTAGTTGGTTAAGATTGTTGCTTATAAGTAAATTGAGTGAGAGCTCCTGTGGCTCTTCATTAATCTCTTCAGTGCTCTCTTTTATGCTTTTTATTCCTGCTGAAACTGAAATAACGGCAACTACTGCAGCGGCCAGTACAAGAAGTTTAAGTCTGTTGCCTTTTCTGGATCTTTTCATTCCTCAAAAATATAAAATTATTTCGTGAGCTTTGAGAATCTTCTTATGAAAAGTATTGATGCTACCAGCAATCCAAAAGCAAATCCTGACATAAGTCCTGCTTCGCCAAGCTTTAATACAAATCCACCAATGTATGCAACGGGCAGTGATATAAATAGATATGAGATGATGGCAAGGAGCATCGGTTTTTTTGTATCTGTCAGTCCTCTCAGGGCTCCCAGAGCGGTGACCTGGAGGCCGTCAAATAGTTCAAAAAGAGCTACTACATAGAAAATTTTAACAGCGATTGCTGTAACCTCTTTGTCGGATGTAAAAAGCAGTGCAATAGATTCTCCAAAAAGGAGAAATATGAGTGCAGCTGTACCCATAATAATTGTTGAGAGCTTTATCCCTGTGAAACCTCTGGTTCTGGCTTCTGAAAGGTTTCCTTTTCCTGCAGAGTGGCTAACCAGAATAGTTGAGGCTGCAGCTACTCCGTTTGCTATCATAAATGTGAAATTTATCATTGTCTGAACAATCTGATTGGCTGCCAGAGATTTTGTTCCCATCCACCCCATCATAAATGTGATTGCGCTTAAAGAGAAAAACTCAATAACCATTTGTCCTGATATAGGAAGACCAATTTTTATAAGATGAAGGTGCTCTTTTACTGAAAAGTGAGCTATCCGGAACATGTTCAAGAATCTTCTGTACCCCACTTTTTTATTTATTAAAACGAGTAGCATAACAGGCATAAGAAGTCTTGAGATTAGGGTCGCCAGACCGGCTCCGTCAATTCCCATCACCGGGAAGCCTAGTTTTCCGTAAATGAACAAATAGTTGAGAAATATATTTATCAGATTGGCAATAAGTGTGATATACATCGATATGTGAGTATTTCCAATCCCCTCCAGAAACTGTTTGCCTGTAAGAAAGATCATCATTGGAATCAGTGAGATTGATACCATAATATAGTACTCATTCATAAGGGAGGTTACCTCTTCCGGCTGTCCCAGGAGGGGCAGCAGAGGTATTAGAGCAAAGAGAATTGCAACAAGCAATAATGAGAAGAACAGATTTAAGGAGAGTGAGTTTTGGAAATACCCTGACACTCTGCGGAACTCGCTTCTTGCCCAGTGCATCCCTGCGACAGGAGTAAGTCCTATGGTAAGTCCGAGACCTATTACCATAATATTGGTGATTACCGCTCCCGCAAAAGATACAGCTGCCAGTGGTACTGCTCCGGTTCTCCCTACCATTACGCTATCTGCAATTTGTACGACAGATTGCCCTGCCAGAGATAATATCACAGGAGCCGCTATTCTAAAATTCTCCCTATAATTATTTGCCACAGAAATCTTATTATTAGTAACGAAATGTTTGAAAAAGGTCACAAATTCCTCTAAAAAAAGTTAAAATCGTTATAATTATTAAAAAATGTTTTTATATTTGTATTACAAAAGTGGTTGCAAAAGTCACTGCGATGGCAGACCTGGAAAATTGGGGGTTAGTTTTCCTTGTCTGCCATCATTCTTTTTTATCCATATTTTTATAACTTTGGATTGTGCAAATATACCTCTATGTTTAAAGATATTGTAACACTTCTTCCCTTTTTTGTTTGTTTCTTCTGGACTGCTGTCCTTCTGACAGATATAAAAAAAAGTAAATTCCCCATTAGAATCCTTACGATTTTTATGACTGTGTCAACAGTCCTCTATTTTTCTCATGCAGTCTATTTTTACGGCTATATTCAGGCATACTCCGTTATTGATCCTCTGTACACTCTTGCTTCACTATCGGTATATCCCATTTTCTACATTTATATTAAATCTCTGTCAGACGAACCAAAGCTCTCTATTGGAAATCTCTATCTATTTCTCCCTGCAATAGCAGGATCTCTGTTATCTCTGATTGCGCATCTCTTTTTTGAGCAGTTTGTAGATGTTGCAGGCAAGCTTAGCAGAGTGATTTTTGTTGTACAGGTTCCAATGTGTGTAATATATGGTGGAAGTCATATCAGAAACTATCATAAAAAGATAAGAGAGTTCTACTCTTCAACAGAGGGAAGGGAGCTGGGATGGCTAAACAGAATGCTATTCCTCCTCTTTTTTACAGGTGTGATTTCTGTGCTCGCCGGAATACTCGGAAGAGAGTACTTTGATGATAATCCTGTTGTACTCATGATTCCATCACTTCTGTTTTCAACGATGCTCTTTTATATCGGTTACACAGGCTATATCCATAAATTTTCTGTGGTTGATTTTAATTTTGATAATATTGACAAGGGATCTAATGGAGACGTGAAGGATACTCACCACGGAATTCAGGATAAAACCAGAGATAAACTGCAAAGTGATATTGTTGATCTTTTTGAGAAAAAGCAGTTTTTTAAAAGAACTGATTTACGGATTACCGATGTTTCATCAGAGCTTGGAACAAACAGATCATATGTTTCTGCTGTTGTAAATACTATTTACAATTCTAATTTTACAGATTTTGTAAATCATTACAGAGTAGAATATGCAAAGAAACTGTTAAAGGCAGAAGAGAACCATATCCTGGATTATATTGCTGAGGAGTCCGGATTTGCTTCAGTAAACTCTCTTTTACGCGCCTTTAGAAAGGAGACAGGTACAACTCCTGGGCAATTCAGAAAAATGCAGTGAATCAGTTAATTTGCGAGATTCATTGAGATAGATTTTAAAATCTCTCTCTCCTCTTTGTTGTAAAGGATTATTTCCCAAAGAGGTTTCAGATGGTCGTTAAAGATAATCAGCAGAGCAATAAAGATTACTACTGCAAGAATAATAATCATCCATTTTAAAGCACTTTTTTGTATTTTAAAATTTGAAGCTCTCCTTTCTGAGGAGAGTTTTTTAATTATCTCCTCCTCTGAAAATATTTTAAGCCTTCTTGATTTGAGTTGCTCAACAGAGCCCTCCTTTTCCAGAATTTTTAATTTGATTGGCTCAAGTCCAAATGAGTCTTTGCTTATGAAAAGGTCTTGATCTACAACAAAAGAGGTTGTTCCCCTCTCGTTGATTCTCAGATATCCAAGTTCAGGAAAATCAACCCTCTTTTTAATATCAAGCTCTGTGTTAACAGAGGCAATAAAAAGTCCAAGTTCAATTTTAGCCTTTTCAGGTTTTAACCCGCTTTTTTGAGAGTATCTCTCCTCCAGAAGTCCGTCATTCCATGTCTCTTTACTTCTGAATAAAACCCTTCTGAATGGAGGATGAAGAATTGTAGCCTTGTCTGAAAAAACTGACGGAGCCGGCTCCACAACGAAGCTGCCCATCCCCGGAAGAGAGACTCTGTCGTTTTCAGTAATCAGTTCTTTGATAAGCTCAGAAATCAGTTGAATATCCATAAAGCCTTTTAAGTATTCACAAAGTTAAAAAAAATTGCTTTAAAGATTTGGACTTTTATAAAATTCCACTTACATTTGCACTCCCAAAACGGGTCAAAAATTCCTCGTTAGCTCAGTTGGTTAGAGCACCTGACTGTTAATCAGGGGGTCCTAGGTTCAAGTCCTAGACGAGGAGCTTAAAATTGATTAAAGACTGCATCTGCTTCGTTGGCTGCAGTCTTTTTTTGTGCTCAGGTACTAGAGTACGCTGCGCAAAAAAATCTTAGCGCCTTGCTTATACGGCCGGTGCTCCGCCGGTTTAGTCGTAGTAAAGTAAATGTTTTTTATCTTTGAATTGTTAGGATTCTGTTGATGAAAAAACTGCTAGCTTCTCTTTTTGCTGTAATTGCACTATTCTCTTCCTGTGAAAAGCCTTTGGCTGAACGCAAAGAGCTGGATGTGGATGTAGTTGACGGGAAATTCACCGGATATGTATATAATTATGGGTTTTTGTGAAGAACCTAATTCCTGGTACCGCTTTGAGAACTATCAGCAAAGGATTGATACATTCCAGATTCCGGAGGAGAATTTAGCCAAATTAACAACTGAGGGACTCTCACATACCTATCTGTATTATCCGTTAAGATGGGACTTTATTGCCTGGGACGGTCCTGGTGCTTTGCTTAAACTTTATGAAAATTTCAGGCCTGATGTTCCGGACGGGTCTCCGGGATCGATACAATTGCTGTATTCAAAATTCTTTCAGCCAAAGTTCCGGGCCTAAAAACACCACAGATCTAAAATTTGTAATTGCGGATTATCTCCTCAATTTTCTCCTCCTGCATAATGATGTTGAAGTGTTCCCAGAATTCCGGGTCATATGTGTATTGAATATCGGAGAAGATGTCCCGGGTAGAGAGTCTTTGGTCTGAAAGGAATTTCTCTACATTTTCTGTATCTGATTTACAATTGGCCATTTCAAACCACAGGTTAAGCGGGGTGGTAAGAAGTCGCCCCTTTTTTCTTACTTTAAAGCTCAGATCTCCTCTGATATGGTTAACCAGGTATAGCCCGTTATGTGACTTATATGAGACCTGGTATTTTACCCTTACAGGTGTGACTTCGTGTGTCTTGCTCTTTCTGACTATCAGGTTGTCAGCAAACTCTCTTATATGGTTGGGATTAACCTCAAATATAGCTTTGACCAAGGCGTGATTTTGTGCATCTACATATAGTTCGCCGGTAAAGAGGGCCTCCATTATCTCCTCTTTTTGTACAAATGAGAACACATATACCCTTCTGCCATCTATCTCTGTTATATCTGTGTGTGTGTAGTTGTACATATTCATTCCTGAGTACTGAAGGAAATCTGTAGGGTATTTCATTATATCCAGTAGGATAATTGCATTAATTGTTGAGCGGAGCTTTGCTATGAGTGTATCCTGGCTACCCATAGTGCTTATTTTTCTCATCTTTAGCAATTTTGCCTGGTCTGATGTAAATGAGGGGGATAGTCCGCTTTTGTATAGTTTAAGTACAGCTTCGCTTAGTGAGAGGTTGCTTTTATATTCAATTCCCTCTCTGTAAAATGCAGTGATATTAAGTGGTTTTGGATGATAGTTTGACTCTCTTTTCCGTATTGCATCCATAAGGATACTTCTTGGATCAACAACTCTTACAATTACCTCCTGAAGGGGAATAACTGACTGCATCATCTCAATTGTAACATCGTTTTCTGTAAGAAGAATTCCTGATACTTTTCTCTGCTCGTAACCCATTGAGGAGAATAAAATATTCCTGTTTGCCAGCGAATCAGGTAGTGTAAGTCTGAACCGCCCCTCCTGATTGGTTATTGTTCCAACAGATCCTCCTTCAGGACTTACAGTTGCAGATACTACCGGCTCTCCATTGTGACGGTCTAAAACAACCCCCTCCATCCTGACATATTTTTCACCTGAGTAAACTCTTTCAGGTGTTTTTTGCTGAGGTTTGTAAATAAGGATGTATTCACCCTCTTGTTTGATAGTTAGACTATTGTCTTGTGTTATTATTCTTACAGCCTCTTCTATTGTGTATTCTCCTCTTGAAATCCTTCCTCTTTTTTTGTTGTCAACCGCCTTGCTGTCGTAAATGAAAAGAGAACCGGTCTGAGTAGAGATTCTATTTAACAATTCGTAAGCAGTGCCGCGGCTTTCAGATATTTTAAAAGTTTTATCAGTTGGATTGTTTTGTGCGTAGAGGTGCAATTCAGACATTATTCCTAATGTCAGAGTTAAAATGAATATCAGTTTTTCACCTCTCATCCTGTTTACTGATGGATTTTTATTACCCCACCCTCTCTTTTGTATTTTAACTCCATTGCGCTGCATATTAGCTGAACCATGGAATCCGGATTGTCACCTGTAAAGGTTGCAGTAAGCTCTCTAATCTCCAGACCCTGTTCCAGTTCAATTTTTGTGTCAGGGAAGGTTCTGTTTATTACATCTGTAATATTAGCCAGATACTCATCCTTGAAATGCATTCTGGAACTGTATTTATTAAAATGTTCATGATCTTCTGTAATGTATTTGGCCAGTCCGCTCTCCCCGGCGACTGCGCTCTCCCCGGCAGATACCTCCACGCTTTCGCCACTTTTGATATGAGAGATTTTAATTCTGCCGCTTCTTACAGAGATCTTTGTCTCTCCCTCTTTTGACAACAGGTCAAAAGTTGTCCCAAGCACCTCAATTATAGCATCGCCTGCCTCAATGATAAAAGGTTTATTCTCATCTCTTGCAATTTCAAAATATGCCTCTCCGGAAAGTTCTACCTCTCTTTTGGAAGAGTTAAATTTTTGAGGATGTACAACTGTTGCTCTTTCTGATAAATAAATGTACGATCCGTCATCCAGTTTTGTTACAAAGGTTGTTCCTGGTGTGTCGTTTGTAATGGTAACGGCAAACAACTCCCCTTCATTCTTTCTATTTGTGATCAGAAGTGTGATAACAGTTATTATCAGCAGGAAGGCTGCGGCATAAGATAGTACCGGTCTCAAAGGGAGCCTTGATTTACTTACTCTCTCTTCAATCACCTCTTCATTTTCAATTCTTGCTCTCAGTTTTCTCCAGGCAACATCAGTTTTAGCCTGATCCTCCTTTGAATAATTCTTTTTCATCTCGTGTATCCTGTCTCTTTTTTTAGTAATTTAAGTGCCTTTCCCATTTCGGCCTCAACAGTCTTTACCGATAGTGAGAGGAGGGAGGCAATCTCTTCGTATTTTTTGTTTCCCAGCCTGCTCATCAGAAAAATATCCCTCCTTCTTGCAGGCATTTTTTTAAGCTCTGTTTTAATAATAGAATTGAGCTCTTCTGCCTCCATTAATTCAACTGGTGAAGGCTCTTCGCTGATTCTCCCAAGTATTTCAAGATTCTCTGATGGAGACTCTTCATATTTTCTCTTCCTGCAATAATCAATTGATCTGTTTCTTATTGAATTGAACAGGTAGCTTTTTATACTTTTTGTGATTTTTAACTCCTGCCTGTTTTTCCATAAATTGTAAAAGAACTCCTGAATAATCTCTTCAGATATCTCTTCTCTGCCTGTTATGCCTGTTGAATAGTAAAGCAGGGGGAGGTAGTAGCTTCTGAATAGACTTTCAAAGCTCTTTATGTCCCCCTCTTTAACTCTTATTACAATAAACAGATCGTTAATCATTGTCTAAAATTATGCAAGATTCAAATATACGAAATAGTAGAGCTGTTAATTTTTGTTGATAGCTTTTCTTAACCTGTTTACTGCGTTCTCAAGTGACTCTTCAGGCTCTATTATATTGTAGTCCTCCCAGAAATTCTCATCACTGAAATTATTAACCTTGTCAGAAAGAGAGTGAGAGTCTTTGAAAGCTACTCTTCCGGAGATCTTTTTTGCTTCATCCATTGTTGCATCAGTTATTACATTTTCCGAGACTATGGAGTAGCTCGTAGAGAACAATCTCTTCTTCCAGTCACATCTGAAGTTGATTTCGCTTCTGATATAGTGTAGAAGCGAGACCCCTCCGGATTGTCTGTAGGTGACCATAAATGAAACCTCTTCCGGCTTAAAGTGCATCCCGAATGGTTTCCTCTTAAGGATAGCCATAGTAGCTTTTCCTCTGTCATTCATGCTAAGCCTGTATTCGGCCCTTGAAAAAGTAAAACTCTCCTTATCAATAAACAGTTTCCCGTAGTAGAGTGCGTAAGGCATAATTACCTGAGGCTGGAAACTTACTACATAATGAGATCTCTCACCAATTGTTACAGACTCCTCAAGAGTAAAGCTGTACATCGCCAGATTCTCTCTGCTCAGAATCAGATCTGGATTTTTAACAATATCCAGATAGATTGACAAATTGGGACCTCCCAGCAATTTTACCATTAGTGTATCTTTTGGATCCGGGCTTACCAGTTTGCGCCCTTTATACACCTGAACAGCATCTCTTTCAACACCATCGCCGTACGGAGTTTTGAATATCTCCACAACTGCCTCTGATACATTAATATAACTCCTCCTTTTTTTTACTGTCTCTCTGTAAAACCCGGACAGAGTACCATTCTTTGAAGAGTAGTTTGTGCCGATTTTTTCTATAGCCCTCTCTACAATCGCCCTGCCATCCATGCCGATTATGGTTACAGGGTCTAGCAGGCTTGTTTTGGTATCAAGGAAGATGGTGATATCATTTTTGCTTGTTCCATCTATAGGCAGTTCAAAATTTGAATAACCCAGATGAGAAAAAATAATTGCTTTTGAATCCGTTCCCTCCTTGATTTTTATCGAGAATTCCCCGTTTGCATTTGCAATTGTGCCTACATTGGATCCTTTCAGAGCAACAACTGAATACTCCAGTCTCTTCTGACTCCCTCTCTCTTTAACTATACCCGAGATTGTGAAGAAGCCCTTGTCTGATTGTGACCAGGCGCGCTCACCCGGAGCGAGCAAAAGGACTGCTATAATCAGTCCGGTCAAATTTCTAAAAATTGTTTTCATTCCGGTAAAATATTAATTGTTTAAACTTCTGTCTCTGCAATCAAGACGAACAACCAATGGTTTACCCTATTTTTTTAGTATTAAGTTTAATATTTAAAGCAAATAGTTACACTCTGTAAGCAAAGTGTATTTATTTAATAATTTATGATTTCTAAAGAACATTGTATTATAATATTTTTATAAATTTACTAGCCCTTTCTTATTAAATGTAGCCATTTCCAGTATAAATATTTAACCCCAAGAAAACGAACCAGTTTTTACACAAAATTGACGAGCCTATGAAAGCAATCGAAGAAAGTCGAGTCAATACGACTGTTATTGACGAGATAATCTCCAGGTACAAAGGGAAACCGGGCGAGCTGCTTACTGTTATGGAAGAGATACAGGAGGCCAGTGAGTTTAAATTCCTTGATGATGCCAGTATGGAGTATCTCTCTTCATCAGTGAAGGTGCCTCTGTCACAAATCTATGGTGTGGCAACCTTTTACTCGTTCTTTAACCTGAAACCTCAGGGGAAGCATACTATTATTGTATGCAGGGGAACCGCCTGCCATACAAAAGGGTCCAAGATTCTACTTGACGATCTCTCACTCCTGCCGGGCTGTAAAGAGGCCTTTGATTCAGGAGAGAGCTCTTTCACTACAGAGGATAAGCAGATTACTGTTAAAACGGTAGCATGCTTCGGCCAGTGTGCACTGGCTCCTGTTGTGGCAGTGGACGGAGTGATTTACAGTAATGTAACCTCTGAACAGATAAAGAAATTATTGCAGAATTTACAGGAGGACAATAAAGATGAGAATCTCAGACTTAGTTGAGTTAAACAGACTTAGGGAGAGTGCTTCTAAGAAGGTCCTCCCGGATAAACCCTACATTGCTGTAGGAATGGGAACTTGTGGGATTGGGCGAGGTGCAGAGCTGTTATATGACAGTTTTGAGAGAATTATAAAAGAGAGGGATCTGAACATAATTCTTAAAAAGACAGGCTGTTTTGGATTTTGTTCGGAGGAGCCGCTTGTTAATATTTATATGCCCGGATTCCCTCTTATAATAATGCATAATGTTTCTGAAATTGATGTGATTCCAATTATTGGAGGTATCGTCAAAGGTATAATGCCATTTAGAAATGTTCTCTGCAGGATTGAGGAGTGGGACTTCATAACAGGGAAGTTTGAGTTTGGCAGAGGACTTACAGATTATCCGTTGTGGAACGATATTCCATTTTTCAAATGGCAAAAAAAGATTGTTCTTCGTAACTGCGGACTTATCGTTCCGGATGATATTGAGGAATATATAGCTGTGGGAGGATATCAGCCACTATATAAAGCTCTTTTTGAAATGAGTGCTTCAGCAATTGTTGATGAAGTAAAGGGTTCCAAATTGAGAGGCAGAGGTGGTGCAGGTTTTCCTACAGGCATCAAGTGGGAGATGATGGCTAAACGGGAGGCTGCTCAGAAGTATGTTATTTGCAATGCCGATGAGGGTGATCCCGGAGCCTTTATGAATAGAAACGAAATTGAGAGCGACCCGTTTATGCTGCTTGAAGGTATGACTATAGGAGCTTTTGCAATGGGAGCAACTAAAGGAGTTGTTTATATCAGGGCAGAGTATCCGCTCGCTGTCAGAAGGCTTAAAAGTGCAATTGAACAAGCTAAAGAATACGGGTTACTTGGTAAAAACATACTAAACTCAGGCTTTAGCTTTGATCTGGATATTGTTGAGGGTGCCGGAGCTTTCGTTTGTGGAGAGGAGACAGCTCTTATTCACAGTATTGAGGGTAAGTCGGGAAGACCATCTCCACGCCCTCCATATCCGGCTGAAAAGGGTTTGTACGGAATGCCTACAAATATTAATAATGTTGAGACCTGGTGTAATATTCCGGTTGTAATCTCCAAAGGTGGAGAGTGGTTTACCGGTGTGGGAACAGAGAAGAGTTCAGGAACAAAGGTTTTCTCACTTGTAGGTAAGGTTAAGAATACAGGACTCATAGAACTTCCTCTGGGATCAACCCTGGAAACAATAGTATTCAAGATAGGAGAGGGTACCGGTACTCAGAAAAGGGTAAAGGCAGTCCAGACCGGAGGACCATCCGGCGGTTGTATCCCTGTGGATTATCTCAATACCCACGTTGATTACGAGTCGCTGAGTTCTCTTGGATCAATTATGGGATCAGGAGGAATGGTTGTAATGGATCAGGATAACTGTATGGTGGATGTTGCAAGATATTTTACCGAGTTCTCAAATGGGGAATCGTGCGGCAAATGTACCCCTTGCAGAGAGGGGCTTGCTCAAACATTAACTATCATTAATAAATTCACTGAGGGAAAAGCAACAGAGGCAGATATACATGCTCTTGAAAATCTGGGTAAAGTTATTAAATCCACTGCACTTTGCGGCCTTGGTCAGACTGCTCCAAATCCTGTTCTTACAACTTTAAGATACTTCAGAGACGAGTATGATCATCATATGATTGAGAAGAAATGTGAAGCAGGTATTTGCCAGGAGCTATTCTCGGCTTTATGCGAAAACAGCTGTCCATTGCATATGAATATTCCAAGATATTTGCAGCTTCTGAAAGAGGATAAACTGCAAGATGCCTTTGAATCAACACTCAGAGATAATCCGCTGCCATCTTCAATAGGAAGAATATGTCACTTCCACTGCCAGATGAAGTGCAGGAGAGAGGCGATTGACGCATCAGTATCTCAGGGAGATATTCACAGATATATATCTGACACAGCCTATAATGAAGGTTTTTCTGATAAAGTTTATGAGAGACTTCTAAGAGAAAAGCTCCCTCAGACTCACAAACGGATTGCAGTTGTTGGGTCCGGCCCTGCCGGTCTTACCGCTGCGTACTATCTGGTAAGGCTGGGGCATGATGTTACAATATTTGAGGCTGAATCAGAGGCGGGTGGTATTCTGAGATGGGGAATTCCAAAATACAGACTGCCACTTGATGTTTTTGATCACGAGTTGAATTTCATAAAAGAGCTGGGAGTAAATTTTGTATTTAATACAAAAATTGGCAAAGATATTAGCATGGAGGAGCTCGAAAGAGACTACAACATTGTGATACTGGCACTTGGAGCTCACAAGGATATGAGTCCGGGTATCAATGGCAGCGAACTTGAGGGAGTTCTCTCCGGGATGGAATTTCTAAAAGATGTAGCTAAGGGTAAAGTGCCTGAGATGGGCAGACATGTAGTTGTTGTTGGCGCAGGAAATGTTGCCATAGATGCTGCAAGGACTGCTCAAAGGTTTGGTGCAGAAGTAACTGTTGTCTACAGACGAATGAAGCCCGATATGCCAGCTAACAAGGATGAGATTAAGGGTGCAGAGATGGAGGGTGTGAACTTTCTGTTTTTGAGTACACCTAAAGAGATCCTGGCAGATACAAATGATAAGGTCAGAGGTATTGAGCTTATGAAAATGGCTTGTGGAGAGATAGACCTTTCCAACAGAAGAAAACCTGTCCCTACAGGTGAGTCTTTTATTCTTCCTTGTGACACAGTAATTATGGCTGTAGGAGAGGAGGTTGAGGCATCATTTGTTAAAGAGTTCGGTATAAAAACAATAAGCAATGGTAATATTGAAGCAGACCACTTTACATTTATGACAAATCACCCAAGGATATACGCAGTAGGTGATGCAGTTACAGGACCGGCTACAGCTGCCGAGGCTATGGGTATAGCCAAAAAAGCAGCAGAAGTTATTGACTGGAAGTTAATGAACAAGAGAAGATTCCATAAACTTTTCAGAGACTTTGATTATAGTGATGAGGTACCTTTAAAACCTGAAGGGGGTAATCGACACTACACTTTTAAAAGACCTCTGGAGGAGAGAACCGGAAATTTCAACGAGATTAATCTGGGTTACTCAAAAGAGCAGGCTTATGCAGAGGCATCGAGGTGTCTGAGATGCGATGTAAGGATAACTGTTAACACGGAGGAGGACTAAACAATGGAAAAAAGAATAATTAATTTAACCATAGATGGCAGATCTTATCAGATTAAAGAGGGTAAAACTATACTAGAAAGCTGTAAAGAATTAGGAATAAGCATACCATCACTGTGCTATCTTAAAGATATCTCCTCTAATGCCTCTTGCGGTATATGTGTAGTTGAATTAAAAGGTGCAAAAAGTCTGGTTAGAAGCTGTGTTACCTCTGCTTCAGAGGGGATGGAGATTAAGACTCACTCTCCGGCTGTTAACCAGGCCAGAGTTACCAATCTTCAGTTACTTCTGGCAAACCATCCTGCTGATTGCCTTATTTGCGACAGAAATGGCAATTGTGAACTGCAGGACATATCCTCTGTTCTGGGTGTTAATGAAACACCGTACGATAAAACCAAACCGCTTCTTCCGCTTGACGAGACCTCCCTCTCTCTTGTAAGGGATCCCAATAAATGCATTTTATGCGGAAGATGCGTAGCTGTCTGTGCCGATATGCAAACAGTTTACGCAATTGATTTTGCCGGCAGGGGACTGAAGACAAAAATTGCAACATATAAAGATAAAGGCCTTGGAAATGTAGCCTGTACAAATTGCGGACAATGTGCATTAGTTTGTCCAACCGGCGCTATTGTTGAAAGAAATGAATCGGGTCATCTGCTTAAGGATTTGTACGACGACAACAAAGTGGTTATTGTTCAGACTGCTCCCGCAATAAGAGTGGGAATTGGTGAGGCAATGGGGATGGCAGACGGAGCACTTGTTACCGGTCAGATGGTGGCTGCATTAAGGAGACTGGGTTTTGATAAAGTTTTTGACACTCAGTTTACTGCAGATCTTACAATAATGGAAGAGGGACATGAGCTTATAAATCGGCTCACAACAAATGGAAAACTTCCAATGGTCACCTCATGTTCACCGGGTTGGATAAAATTTATTGAGCACTTCTATCCAAAATCACTTTCCCACCTCTCTACATGTAAGTCTCCGCAACAAATGTTTGGAGCAGTTGCCAAAACCTATTATGCAGAGAAGATGGGAATTGACCCTCGCCGATTGGTAGTTGTATCAATTATGCCTTGTACAGCAAAGAAATTTGAGTGCAAAAGGCCTGAGATGAAATCTGCATACCATTGGTGGAAAGAGAAGATGAATCTTAACGAAAAAGAGGCATTCTTTGATGTAGATTATGTACTGACAACCAGAGAGCTCGCCCGGATGTTCAAAATGACAGGGGTAGACTTTAAGAATTTACCTGAAGAGGAGTTTGATAATCCCCTTGGCATTTCAACAGGTGCCGGGGCAATATTTGCGGCAACAGGAGGGGTTATGGAGGCTGCTGTGAGGACTGCTTATGAGGTGGTTGCAGGTAAGCCCCTTCCTGATCTGAATCTGAAGGTTGTAAGAGGATTTGATGGTATTAAAGAGGCTGAACTTGATATTAATGGCACAAAACTTAAGGTTGCAGTTGCCCATACTCTTAAAAATGCAAGGGTTCTGCTTGATCAGATTGAGGAGGGTAATTCTCCTTATGCCTTCATTGAGGTGATGACCTGTCCCGGGGGATGCCTTGGGGGAGGAGGTCAGCCAATTCCTACAACCTGGGAAGTTAGACAGAAAAGGGCAGAGTCAATCTATCGGGAGGATTCAATTAAACCAATAAGAAAGTCCCATGATAACCCTGCTATTAAGGAACTTTATGAAGATTTTCTCAAGAAACCACTGGGCCATATCTCTCATGAATTATTGCATACCAATTATGTAGAGAGAGGTGTTTATTAATCTGTTAAAAATGCTCCCGGTATCATGGAATTAGTTATATTTGTTAATTAAGATTAATTCTATGCTGCTGGGAGTTATTCAAAATATCGCAATTCTTCTTGCACTCTCCTTATTGCACTATCTCTTTGGCTTTAGGCCAGTTAGTCACTACAAAGGGGTTAAGGAGATATTTATGGGGTTTGCAATAGGCATTATCGGCATTATCCTGATGATGTCTGAATGGACTCTTCAGCCCGGATTGGTTTTTGATTCAAGAACCATTCTTCTCTCTGTTTCCGGTCTTATTATAGGACCTATTCCCACAATTATAGCGATGGCCTTCACTGCTATGTACAGAATATATATGGCAGGGGATGGGATTGTAATGGGTGTTGCTACTATTCTCACATCAGGGACAACGGGGATTTTATGGGGGGGCCTCAGGCCAAACTGGTACAAAAAGAGAAAAAACTGGGAGTTATACTCTGTGGGTATGCTTACACACCTTATTATGGTAGGGTGTACCATTTTTTTACCGGAAGAGATAAGATTTGACACATTTGTTAATATTTCGCCGGTAGTACTGGCAATATATCCTTTTGGTACGCTCATGCTTGGATTAATCATGCTCACAAATATCGAGAGGCGCGCGAGTATTGTTAAGTATAAAGAGGCAGAGGAACGAAAAACCTCATTTTTCAATGCCAGTAAAGATATGATGTTTATAAAGGATGATTTATTCAGGTATATTGAGGTGAATGATTCATTACTTGAGTTTTTTGGAAAGAGGGCAGATGAAGTACTTGGAAAAACGGACTTTCAGTTACTGGAAGGAGAGGATCTTGATGATGTTTTGATTTCAGATAATCAGGTGCTGTCAGAATTAATCACAGTGAAGATTGAAGAGAAGTTCGGGACAAAAATGTATGAGGCAACAAAATTCCCGGTAAGGCTAGAATCAGGTAAATACGGAGTTGGAGGGGTAGTCAGGGATTTGACACATTCTGTTCAAAAGAGGGAGGTTCAGGAGGCGATTCTGAATATATCAAAGTGCTCTCTTGTAAAGACTGAACTTAAAGCTTTTCTGGAAGAGGTGCATAAAGAGTTAAGCAAAATAATTTCTGCAAGAAATTTTTACATAGCTCTTTATAATAAAGAGAAGGAGGAGTACTCTTATCCATTTTTTAAAGATGATTATGATGTTATTGAAGAGGGCTTTACAGAGCAACTTTATGGCTCTTTGACAGACTATGTCAGAAGAAGTGGCAAAAGTAAAATTATTAATGTCCAGATACAGGAGGATCTGAAGGAGGAGGGGCTGATTTTCTCCACTTATGGAACAGACTCTTCTGTGTGGATGGGAGCACCTCTTTATGATGTCGAGTTTAAGGAGGTTATTGGTGTTATTGTTGTTCAGGATTACACAGATCCTAAAGCATATAATGAGGATGATCTTGCACTTCTTGAAATATTTGCCAATAATATTGGTCTTTTTATAGACCGGATTAAGAACATAGAGAGCCTGAAAATGGCTAAATCAAAGGCCGAGGAGAGTGATCGCCTTAAGAGCTCCTTCCTTGCAAATATGAGCCACGAGATCAGAACACCAATGAATGGAATTATGGGATTCGCCAATCTTCTTCTGGAGGAGGTAGATAATATTGAACATAGAGAGTATCTTCAGATTATTTCAAAGAGTGCAGACAGACTCCTTGCAACTATAAACGATGTTCTTGATATCTCAAGAATTGAGGCAGGTCAGGTCTTAATAAGCAAATCCGAGTTTGATTTAAATGAAATCCTCAGGGAGGTTCACGAATTTTTTAAAGCAAATAACTCAAAACTGGATCTCAGGCTCTCCCTTGAGTCTGTTGATGCTTTTATTGTTAATACAGACAGAATAAAGCTTAACCAGATAATAACCAACCTGATGGGTAATGCTGTAAAATTTACCAGAGAGGGTTATATTGAATTAGGTTACATAAAGGGGGTCAGCATCTATACAATTTATGTAAAGGATACAGGGATAGGAATCCCTGAAGATAAACTGGAAAGTATTTTTGAGAGATTTGTGCAGGCTCACACTATTGAAAATGAATTTGAGGGTACCGGCTTAGGTCTCTCAATTTCAAAATTGTTTACAGAGATTCTTGGTGGTAAAATATGGGTTAAATCAAAATTGGGAGAGGGGAGTACATTCTACATCTCCCTCCCCAATTGATTAATGTTAATTAATACAGCTTCCGTTTGAAAGTCTCTCTTCAGGAGTAACGATTCTCATCTTTCCGCTCTCCTCTTTTGCCATAAGTATCATACCGCAGGACTCAATCCCCTTAATCTTTCTTGGAGCTAAGTTTGCTAAAATACATATTTGTTTGCCCACCATCTCTTCAGGAGTGTAATACTCAGCTATTCCTGAGACAATAACTCTTTTGTCCACTCCTGTGTCAATATGTAATTTAAGAAGCTTGTCTGTTTTAGGAACCCTCTCGGCCTCCAGGACGGTAGCTGTACGGATATCCATTTTCATAAAATCATCGTAAGAGCACTCCTCTTTAGCCGGAGCCAGTGTACTCTTTTCAGGCTGAGGCTCCAGGGCTGTCTCCTCTTTAGGTCTGAGTGCGTCAAGTTTAGCCAGCTGATGTGCTATAGTCTCATCCTCAATTTTCTCAAAAAGGAGCGTGGCATCATTAATTTTATGACCGGGAAGAAGTATCGTGTCCGATCCAAAATCCTCCCATGTTTTACTCTTCATATTAAGCATATATGAGAGTCTCTGAGTTGTATGAGGCAGGAATGGTTCAAAAGCAATTACCAGATTTGCGCAAATCTGAAGGGAGGTGTTAAGAATTGTAGCCACCCTCTCCATATCGGTTTTGGAAAGCTTCCAGGGCTCAGTGTCTGCAAGGTATTTATTGCCTAGTCTGGCAAGATTCATAGCCTCTCTCAGAGCTTCGCGAAACTTGAATGTCTCAAGGCTCTCTTCAATATTCCTTTTTATAACAGGAATCTGTGCCAATGTCTCTTCGTCTGCCTGCTCACTCTTAAGATGAGATGGGACCTCTCCCTGAAAATATTTATGAGTAAGAACCACGGCCCTGTTTACAAAATTCCCAAGGATTGCAACAAGTTCACTGTTATTTCTCGTCTGAAAATCCTTCCAGGTAAAATCGTTATCTTTTGTTTCAGGTGCATTTGCACATAGTACATATCGGAGGACATCCTCTTTTCCCGGGAATTCATCCAGGTATTCGTGAAGCCATACTGCCCAATTCCTTGATGTAGATATTTTATTCCCCTCAAGGTTTAAAAATTCGTTGGCAGGCACATTCTCGGGTAGTATATAGCCGTCTCCGTATGCTTTTAGCATGGATGGAAATACAATGCAGTGAAAGACTATATTATCCTTGCCGATAAAGTGCAGGAGCCTGGTATCATCGCTTTTCCACCATTTTTCCCACTCATTTGGCAATAGTTCGATTGTATTTGAAATATATCCTATAGGTGCATCAAACCAAACATATAAGACTTTACCCTCTGCACCTTCAACCGGGACAGGTACACCCCAGTCCAGATCCCTGCTTACTGCACGAGGCTGCAGGCCTCCGTCCAGCCAGGATTTGCATTGCCCATACACATTTACCTTCCACTCCTTATGCTGTTCAAGTATCCACTCTCTGAGCCAGGGCTCATACTGATCAAGAGGGAGGTACCAGTGAGATGTCTTTTTAAGGACAGGAATACTTCCGCTAAGTGTGGATTTTGGATTTATTAGTTCATTTGGACTAAGGGTACTGCCGCATTTCTCGCATTGGTCACCATAGGCGTTTTCAGCTCCGCATTTTGGACAGGTCCCGGTAATATATCGGTCTGCAAGAAAATGGTTTGCCTCCTCATCATAATATTGTTCACTCTCTTTTTCAATGAATTTGCCCTCATCGTAAAGCTTTCTGAAGAACTCAGATGCAGTTTTGTGATGCGTCTCTGAACTTGTCCTTGAGTAAATGTCAAAGCTTATTCCAAGTCTTTCAAAAGAGTCTTTTATTATTAAATGGTATTTATCCACTACCTCCTGAGGTGTGCAATTCTGCTGACGGGCCTTGATTGTAATCGGGACACCATGCTCGTCTGAGCCACAGATGAATTTAACATCCCTGCCACGCATTCGGAGATACCTCACATATATATCTGCAGGTATATATACCCCGGCAAGGTGTCCTATATGCACAGCCCCGTTTGCATAGGGAAGGGCCGCTGTTACAAGGTCTCTTTTGTAGCTCTTTTCCATTGTGTTTATTCAGTAAAATATTTGGGTGCAAAGATAAGATTTTATATCGTAAGTCTGTTCAGCTCCCTTGAGAGCATATTTCTGACAGTTAACAGGGTCTTCATATGACCCATAAGTTCTGTCTGCTTCTCCTCTTCATCTGCAGGTATTCTGTTTAGTTCATTCCACATCTCCTGGTAGGCAATGGATGTAATCTTGGCTTTATATACCATAATAGCTTTTGGAACAGCTATTGAAAGGACCTTCTCTTCAGGGATCAGAGAGGCTACAAACTGTTTAATATTAAGGCTGTGCTCCTGAATCAGGATGGAAGAGGTAAGGGAGACTATTTCCGGATCCTGATGATTGGTAAAGTGTTTCTGTATCTCTTCCTGATTCATCTCCCGGACTTTGTAATACTCCTCAAACATATTCTTGTAAAGTAGATTCTGAAATTCCAGTTCATCTGTCTGAAGTTCGTTTAGAATAAACTGGGATACAGTAATAGTAGACTTTATCTCATCGTCGTTACCATAGAGTGGTAGCTCCCCATACTTAAGCAGGTAGTAAAGAAGCTCTCTCTCAGCAGGTTCATAGTATATATCTTTGATGAACAGAGGAAGACTCTCACCTGTATCAATATCAGGAATCTGGGCAACAGGAAATGAGTCACGGATGTCTGTCTCTCTGTTATAAGGACCGTGAGGCAATCTTACTTTCCTTATTTTATTGACCTCCCTTGCGAGAAGGTTTTGATCAAACCTTAGCTTTACACTGCACTCTTCAATGTATACAGCTCTTGTAATTGCGTCAGGAATAACAGAGATACTTGTGACAACTTCATTAATAAGTTGTCTTCTTTTTATCGGGTCTTTATCAGCCTCTGATGAGAGAAGCTCAATCTTGAATTCAATAAAGTCCCTCTCTGCACTTTCAAGATAATCTTTCAACTGGGCAGGAGAGTTGTTTTTTGCATATGAATCCGGATCCTCTCCTTCAGGGAAAAGGACAACCTTTACCTGAAGCCCCTCCTCCAGCAGCATGTCAATCCCTCTCAGTGATGCCTTAATTCCGGCAGGATCGCTATCGTAAAGAATTGTAACGCTTGGTGCAAATCGTCTTATTAATCTTACTTGTTCAGATGTAAGGGATGTTCCGCTTGATGCTACAACATTCTCTACACCGGCCTGCACCAAAGAGATAACATCTGTATAACCTTCAACCAGATAGCATTTTTGAAGCCTAGCAATGGCACTTTTTGCAAAATAAATTCCGTAAAGAGATCTGCTCTTATTATAAATCTCAGTTTCCGGAGAGTTTATATATTTTGCCAGGCTTTTATCCGTCCTTAGAGTCCGTCCTCCAAATGCAATTACCCTTCCTGTAAGTGAGTGGATAGGAAACATCACTCTCTCATAAAACCGGTCTGCAATCTCACCACTCTGTTCTCTCTCTATACCAAGCCCCGAAGATACGATAAACTCCTTTTTAAATCCGGCTCTGAGAGCCGCTGAAGACATTGAGCCATCTCTGCCATCGGGAGCCCATCCAAGCTGGAATTTTTTTATTGTCTCTTCAGAAAAGCCTCTCTCCTTAAAGTAGCTGAGTGCAATTGAGCGCCCTCTCTGGGAGTTCCATAGAGAGTTTATGAAAAAGTCTCTTGCAAATTCAGATACAACTTGCAGACTTTCACTTTTTAACCTTTGTTGAATTTCGGCTTCACTCTCCTCTCTCTCCTCAACTTCAATCCCATACTTTCTTCCAAGAAATTTAAGCGCCTCAACATATGTGAGATGCTCGTGTTCCATAACAAAGTTAACTGCGTTGCCTGCTTTCCCGCAGCCAAAACATTTGTAAATTCCTTTTGAGGGAGAAACTGAAAACGATGGTGTCTTTTCATTGTGAAAAGGGCAACAAGCTGTATAGTTTGCTCCCCTTCTTCTCAATGAAACAAAGTCACTAATTACATCTACAATCTGTGCGCTCTCCAGAATCCTGGATATAGTTGTTTTGCTGATCATTTGCAGGTCAGAAGCTTCTGAACCCTACGGCTCTCTTTACCTCTGCAAGTGTAGCCGAGGCGCTCTCTCTTGCCTTCTCTCTTCCCTCCCTTACAACCTTGCTAAGGAAATCTGCATCATTTGAAATATCGTCAATTCTCTCCCTGATAGGGAGTGTGTGCTTACATATATCAGAGGCAAGTTGTTTTTTAAGGTCACCGTAGCGTATTGTGCAATTATTGTAAGCATTTGTAAAATGCTCCACAACATCTTTTTCAGAGACTATTTTTAGAAGAGTAAAGAGATTTTCAACAGGTTCAGGCATTTTGCTGTTGAGCTCTGTTGGTCCTGCATCTGTAACGGCTCTCATTACCTTTTTGTGAATTGTCTTTTCGTCATCATAGAGATAAACTCCGTTCCCTTCACTTTTACCCATTTTCCCGCTCCCGTCAAGGCCCGGAACCTTAACTAAATCACTGCCAAAATTAAAGGCCTGTGGCTCAGGAAACAGCTCTGTCCCATAAAGGTTATTAAATCTTCTGGCAAGGAGCCGTGCTATCTCAAGATGCTGCTCCTGGTCTTTACCTACAGGTACTTTGTGTGCCCTGTGTATAAGGATGTCTGCTGCCATAAGTACAGGATATGTAAGTAGCCCGGCATTAACATTGTCAGGGTTTTTGCGAACCTTCTCCTTAAATGATGCAGTCCTCTCAAGTTCTCCTTTATATGCAATCATATTGAGAAGCACATAAAGTTCAACAATTTCAGGTACATCGCTTTGTATAAAAATTGCAGATTTTTGAGGGTCCAGTCCGGATGCGAGATACTCAGCCAAAATGGTCTTAACTCCGGAGTGAAAATCATCAGGGTGAGGGTGAGTTGTTAACGAGTGCAGGTCTGCTATAAAAAAGTAGCAGTTATACTCATCCTGCATTTTAATATAATTCCTCAGCGCCCCAAAGTAGTTTCCAAGGTGCAGATGTCCAGTGGACCGTATGCCGCTTAATACAATCTCCATTCTCTAGTCTTTAATCTCTTTAAGCTTTACGCGGATCTTCTCTTCCACCTCATTCATCAGTTCAGGGTTGTCAGTAAGAATTTGTTTTACAGCCTCTCTTCCCTGGCCAATCTTTGTGTCACCATAGCTAAACCACGATCCGCTCTTTTTAATAATCTCAAATTCAACTCCAAGGTCAACAATCTCTCCAAGTTTAGAAATACCCTCTCCAAAAACAATGTCAAATTCTGCCTTTTTAAAAGGGGGGGCCATTTTGTTTTTTACAATTTTTGCCCTAACCCTGTTTCCGGTTGCCTCTTCACCATCTTTAAGCTGAGTGATTCTTCTGACATCAACACGGACTGATGCATAAAATTTTAGTGCATTACCACCGGTAGTTGTTTCCGGATTTCCAAACATTATTCCAATTTTCTCCCTGAGCTGATTGATGAAAATACAGCAGGTATTTGTTTTGCTGATATTGGCTGTTAGCTTCCTAAGCGCCTGGCTCATCAGTCGTGCCTGAAGACCCATTTTGGAATCACCCATTTCGCCTTCAATCTCGGCTTTAGGAGTAAGGGCTGCAACAGAGTCAATAACAATAATATCCACTGCTCCTGAACGGATAAGTGCATCTGTTATCTCAAGGGCCTGCTCACCGTTATCCGGTTGAGAGATAAGCAGAGTATCAACATTTACACCCAGCTTTTTTGCGTATGTCCTGTCAAAAGCGTGCTCGGCATCAATAATTGCTGCAATGCCGCCAAGCTTTTGAGCCTCAGCAACAGCGTGTATTGCAAGGGTAGTTTTACCGCTTGACTCCGGCCCGTAAATTTCAATAACCCGTCCTCTCGGATAGCCCCCAATTCCTAACGCGTTGTCAAGTGCAATAGAGCCGGATGCTATAGTACTCACTTCCCATTTTGGCTGCTCCCCCATCTTCATAACGGTACCCTTACCGTAATCCTTCTCAATCTTGTCCAGAGTTGCCTGTAAAGCCTTAAGCTTCTCAGGGGCAATCTCCGCACCACTCTTTACTTCTACACTCTCTTTAGCCATAATGATAATAGTTTTAAATTCCCACAAAAATAGCAAATGATTTTCAATTTTACCTAAATTTGCCCAATGAAAAAATGGCTACTGGGAATGACTCCGGCAGAGGTAAAAAAAGTGGTGGAAGAGCTTGCTCTCCCATCTTTTACGGCCGGTCAGATAATTGGATGGATATACGGGAAGAGGGTCTCTGAGATTGACCAAATGAGTAATCTCTCAAAAATTACAAGATCACTCTTGTCTGAGAACTATCAGGTTGGTGGATTCTCTCCTTCAGAGAGTCAGATTTCTATTGATGGAACTAAGAAATATCTCTTCCCCTCTCTTTCCGGAAGTCCGGTAGAGAGTGTAATGATTCCTGAGGCCGACAGAAAAACAATATGCGTCTCTTCTCAATCAGGATGTAAAATGGCTTGTCGTTTTTGTATGACAGGACGGATGGGATTCAGAGGGAATTTGAGAGCAGGTGAAATTATCTCGCAATTTATTAACATTGAAGAGAGTTCAGAGCTCACAAATGCGGTTTTTATGGGTATGGGAGAGCCGCTTGACAACTATACCGAGGTGATGAAGGCTATAGAAATCCTCACATCTGACTGGGGTTTTGGATGGAGCCCCAAAAGAATTACCCTCTCCTCAATAGGTGTTGCCCCCGCATTAAAGGATTTTCTGGAAAATTCAAAGTGCCATTTAGCAATCTCTCTGCATAATCCGTTTGATTCTGAAAGGCTTGAGCTTATGCCAATGCAGAAGGCATGGCCTATCGATGAGACAATTAATCTTATCAAGGAGTATGACTTTACAGGACAGAGAAGGGTGAGTTTTGAGTATATTATGTTTGACGGATGGAACGATTCAAAGAGGCATGCCGATGCTCTTACCAGGATGCTCAGAGGGCTGGAGTGCAGAGTCAATCTTATAAGATTCCACGAAATCCCTGACTTTCACCTTAGGACATCACCTCTGCCTGTAATTGAGATGTTCAGGGATAGACTTAACAGATCCGGAATAGTCTCTACAATAAGAGCATCAAGAGGGGAGGATATAATGGCAGCCTGTGGGATGCTTAGCGGAAGCAAATAATAAACGAACATGGAAGGTAACTACAAAGGTTATACAGGGCTAACCTCAGCTGAGGTAGCAGAGAGCAGAGAGAGACACGGGAAAAATGTTTTAACTCCTCCGGAAAAAGAGCCGTTGTGGAGACTCTTTCTGCATAAATTTGAGGATCCAATTATCAGGATTCTTCTTATTGCTGCTTTTCTCTCACTTGGGATTTCATTTATACATCGTGATTTCATTGAGACCATAGGTATTTTCTTTGCAATATTTCTTGCCACCGGAGTCGGATTCTGGTTTGAGATGGATGCGAGCAAGAAATTTGACATTCTTAACAAAGTCAATGATGAGACACCTGTAAAGGTTATGAGAGATGGTGTTATAACAGAGATTCCAAAGAGTGAGATAGTTTGCGGAGATCTGGTTTTACTGGACACCGGAGAGGAAATTCCTGCAGACGGAGAGCTGGCAGAGGCTCTCTCTCTGTTAGTAAATGAATCAACATTAACCGGAGAACCAGTAACATCCAAAAGCACAAATCCGCTTGATTTTGACAGTGAGGCAACCTATCCCTCCAACAGGATATTCAGAGGAACAACTGTTATAGAGGGTCACTGCTCCTATGTTGTTACAGAAGTTGGAGACTCCACAGAATTTGGAAAAGTAGCAGAGAAATCGGCAGAGAGAAGTACAGAGCAGACTCCGCTAAACAAACAACTTGAATCCCTAGCAGGATTTATTGGTTTTGCAGGACTGCTTACCGCTTTTCTTCTCTTTTCTATACTTTACATAAAGGAGATATTGACTCCACAATCGGTATTTACACCAGCTCAGATTATTTTGTTAACATCTGCAATAGCCGGATTGCTGGCACTAATCGGGAAAATTTGGATGCCAATTCTCAGATACAGCAGTAAGAAAAAAAGAGGAGAGAGAGGATGGCTCTTTTGGATTTTAACAGGTTTTTTAATATTCTCTTTGCCCGTAATTACCGGAGAGATACTTGGATTTAATATGTTCTCGTCAGATGCTCTGGTCTCACTTGATGTTGCAAGCCGGATACTGGGACATTTTATGGTGGCAGTAACTCTGATTGTAGTCGCTATCCCGGAGGGTCTCCCAATGGCAGTTACACTGTCGCTGGCAATGAGTATGCGAAGGATGCTCCTTACCAATAATCTGGTAAGAAAGATGCACGCAACCGAAACAATGGGTGCAGCAACTGTTATATGCACAGATAAAACGGGAACTCTTACAATGAATCAAATGAGGGTTTCAGAGGCTCTGTTTTCAGATAACAAAAACTTGGTTTACGAAAGTATATCTCTTAATTCTACTGCATTTCTGGATTTTACCTCCGGAGGGATGCCAAAAGCTTTGGGTAATCCCACTGAGGCAGCCCTTTTGCTTTGGATGCATGAAAATGGCGAGGATTACCTTGGTATTAGAAAATCTACATCTGTTGAGAGTCAACTCACATTCTCAACAGAGAGGAAATATATGGCTACTCTTGCAATCTCACCATCTCTGGGGAAACTACTTCTTTATGTAAAAGGGGCCCCTGAGATTGTTGCCGGTAAATGCAAAAAGGTTCCTGATGATATTCCCGGGAGACTTCTGGATTTTCAAAGCAGGGCAATGAGGACTTTAGGCTTTGCATTTTGCGAGATAGATCCGTCAGACAGGAGAAGTATTGAGGAGATGGCATCCGGAGGGCTGGAGTTTCTTGGAGCTGTGGCAATCTCTGATCCTGTAAGACCGGATGTTCCTGCTGCAGTAATGAGGTGCAGAGGTGCAGGTATAGATGTGAAAATTGTAACTGGAGATACTCCGGCGACTGCAATGGAGATAGGAAGACAAATAGGGATTCTTGAAAGAGATGAAAAAAATCCTGAAAAGTATGTAATTACCGGAAGCGATTTTGCAGCTATGACAGATGAGGATGCCTTCAAACTTGTAAAGGAGCTGAGGATTATGTGCAGAGCCAGGCCTGGTGATAAGCAGAGATTGGTAGAACTTCTTCAGAAGAGAGGTGAGGTTGTGGCAGTAACAGGTGATGGCACAAATGATGCTCCGGCTCTGAACCACGCACATGTAGGGCTCTCAATGGGATCAGGCACCTCAGTGGCAAAGGAGGCAAGTGATATTACACTGCTTGATGACTCTTTCAATTCTATTGCAACTGCTGTTATGTGGGGGCGATCCCTATACCAGAACATTCAAAGATTTATTATTTTCCAGCTAACTATTAATCTTACAGCGATGTTGATTGTCCTGCTTGGTACTTTGCTGGGGCATGACCTCCCTCTTACAGTAACACAGATGTTATGGGTAAATCTAATAATGGATACATTTGCTGCCGGTGCACTTGCTTCACTTCCTCCTGAAGAGAGGGTGATGAAGCTCGCTCCAAGAGACTCGTCGGCATTTATAATTACACCTTCAATGAGGATTAATATTATTCTTACAGGGTTGTTTTTTGTTGTATCCCTTTTATGGCTCATGCTTGAGATGAGCGACGGGTCAGGATCTCTCTCAAGATATGACCTATCAATGTTTTTCACAATATTTGTAATGCTTCAGTTCTGGAATATGTTCAATGCAAAAAGTTTTAACTCCGGAGGCTCTGCTTTCAGGGGCATTATTAAGAGTCCCGGCTTTTTACTTGTGTCGTTGCTTATTGTTTTGGGGCAGGTACTTATAGTAAGGTTTGGAGGTGATGTCTTTAGAACAGTACCTCTTAAATTATGGGACTGGGCTCTTATTGTAGCTGGAACATCTGTTGTACTCTGGGTAGGTGAATTGACAAGATTAATAAAAAAAATAGTAGTAAAATGAAGAGATTAGTTTTCCTGATTGTTGCCTTTGTTGCAATCGCTTCAGCCTGTACAAGAGGAGGCTCGGAGCTTAATTCCGGAGTGTGGAGAGCTGCGCTTTACACATCAGACTCTACTGAGATTCCATTCAATTTTAATCTTGTTTTTAATGAGGGTGATACTTTGATGGAGATTCTTACCGGGGATAATATTTACACCGTTAAGGAGGTCTCCAGAAGGGGTGACTCTCTTTTTGTTACAATGCCTCTCTTTAGTTCCGGTTTTTCTCTGGCAATTCATGATGGTATTATGGAGGGGAAGTTTATAAGGGCTACATATAATATGGATGTAAAGGCATGGCCGGGAATCGGCAAACGATTCTTAACCGAACCATCAGAAAGCTCCTCTTTGATATCAGGAAGATGGCTTATAAATCTGGGTGAGAGAGAAATAATTGGAGAATTTTCTGAAAATAGTGGCAGAGTGACCGGCTCTTTTTTAACTCCTTCCGGCGACTACAGGTTTTTTGAGGGGGTGCTTGACCAGTCGGGAGAACTAATGCTATCATGCTTTGACGGAGGATTTATAAGACTTTTTAAAGCAAAGCTGGAGGGGATTGATTCTCTTTCAGATGTAAAACTATATTCCGGTTTTAATAATCTGGAGAGTGGTTATGGTAAAAGGAGTGAAAATGCCGAGTTACCGGATGCTTATGCAGTTACCGGTATGAAAAAGGGGTATGCAACTTTTGGATTCAGTTTTCCTGACCTGAACGGAAAAGCGGTGAGCCTGAAAGATGATAGATTTAAAGATAAGGTTGTGATATTGCAAATAAGCGGTTCCTGGTGCCCTAACTGCCTTGATGAGAGCAAGTTTTTGGCAGAGATGAAGAGCAGGTACGAGCCCTCTCTTGAGGTGGTTGCACTTGCTTTCGAGAGATCTGAGGAGTACAGCGAAGCGAAGGGAGAGGCAATGAAGCTTGTAGAGGCAGCAGGTATTAATTATGATGTGCTTTTAACCGGACACTCTCCTTCAAGACTTAAAGAGGCCCTTCCTGAGCTTGATAACTTCAAGGCCTTTCCAACAACAGTCTATATTGATAAAAAGGGTAATGTCAGAAGGATTCACTCCGGCTTTAACGGCCCTGGTACAGGAGTTCATTACAAGAAATTTTCTGAGGAGTTTACATTATTCATTGAGAATCTCATTGCTGAATAATGAAAGCATTGGAGACAATGCGTAAACTATGTGCATCAAGAGAGATGTGCACGGCAGATATTTTGGCAAAGCTGGTGAGAATGGGAGTTGAAACTGAAGAGCAGCATAATATTATTAAAAGCCTGACAGAAGATAAATTCCTTGATGACTCCAGATATGCAAGCGCATATGTACGAGACAAAAGCCGCCTTGCGGGGTGGGGGGCAATTAAAATCAAATATGCACTCAGACAGAAATCAATTTCAGACCAGATAATCTCAGCCGCACTGGAGAGCATAGATAAGGCCGGGGAGATTGAGAGATTGCACAAAATATTACTGTTAAAATTCAGATCTCTTCCAAAAGAGGATGAGCGGGAGAAGAGTCTTAACAAACTTGTGAGGTTTGCTCTCTCAAGAGGTTTTGACTATGGCTTATCAATTAAGGTGGCAAAAGAAATAATTGGTTAACTTTGCCATTCAAAATTCAAAAAAATGATTAATCTGGATTATATAAAAGAGATCCAGCAGCGCATTGAGTCGCTGGGGAGGTCTCTTTGACATCGCTCAAAAGAGAGATGATCTAAAAATTAAAGAGGAGCGAACACTTGCTCCTGACTTTTGGAACAACCCATCAGATGCTGAGATCTATCTTAAAAAAGTTTCGGCTCTTAAGTACTGGGTAAAGGGATTCTCTGAAATTGAGTCTGCTCTTGAAGATTTAGTTGTTTTGTACGACTTTTCAAAAGAGGATGACACCATAACTAATGAGGTAGATGAACATTACAAAAAACTTGAAAGAATTGTAGAGGCTCTTGAGCTACGCAGTATGCTCGGGAGTGAAGGCGATAATCTTGGTGCCATTCTTAAAATTAATTCAGGAGCCGGCGGCACAGAGAGCAACGACTGGTCATCTATGCTAATGAGGATGTATGTGCGCTGGGGAGAGAGAAACGGATACAAGGTTCATATATACGACATGATTGAGGGAGAGGAGGCCGGAATAAAATCTGTGACAATTGAGTTTGAGGGAGATTATGCATATGGTTATCTTAAGGCCGAGAACGGAGTTCACCGCCTTGTGAGGATATCTCCATTTAACGCACAGGGAAAGAGGCAGACAACATTTTCTTCCGTTTTTGTGTATCCGGCTGTTGATGATACTATAAATATTGAGGTAAATCCCGGAGATTTAGAATGGGACACATTCCGTTCCGGAGGAGCCGGAGGGCAGAATGTTAACAAAGTAGAGACAGGCGTAAGGGTAAGGCACCTTCCTACAGGGATTACGGTTGAAAACACAGAGAGCAGATCTCAGCTGGATAACAGACAGAATGCAATAAGAATATTGAAGTCCCACCTTTATGAGCTTGAGCTGAGAAAGAGAAGAGAGAGGGAGGCTGAACTTGAGGGTAAAAAACTGAAGATAGAGTGGGGGTCACAGATTAGAAGCTATGTTCTGCATCCATATAAAATGGTTAAGGATTTAAGGACAGCATATGAGACATCAGATACCCAGGCTGTACTGGATGGGGATATAATGGAGTTTATGAGAAGTTTTCTTATGGGCAGCCAGGGTAAACAGAATTAATGGTTTTAACTAAAAATAGAGAGATATGGATTTTAAATTTCACGAAATGTTTCCTCTTGGAGAGGATAAGACACAGTACCATCTCCTTTCAAAGGAGTATGTGTCAACAGCTCAGTTTGAAGGAAATGAGATTCTTAAGGTAGACAAAGAGGGGCTTAGACTTCTGGCCAGACAGGCTATGCACGATATAGCATTTATGCTGCGTCCTGAGCATAATGAACAGGTTGCAAAAATTTTAAGCGATCCCGAGGCAAGTGTAAATGACAAAGCTGTGGCACTTACAATGCTTCTGAATGCAGGTATTTCATCAAAAGGGGTTTTGCCTTTTTGCCAGGACACAGGAACCGCTACAATTGTAGCCAAAAAAGGTCAGAGGGTATGGACAGGAGGAGGCGATGAAGAGGCCCTTTCACACGGAGTCTTTGATACATATACGCAGGATAACCTGAGATACTCTCAGACAATAGCCCTGGATATGTACAATGAGAAAAACTCTGGTAATAACCTTCCTGCGCAGATTGATATTTATGCAACTGACGGAGGAGAGTATAAATTTCTTTTTGTTGCTAAAGGAGGAGGTTCCGCAAATAAGAGCTATCTTTTTCAGGAGACAAAGGCTCTCTTAAATCCTGAATCTCTTGAAAAATTTCTGATAGAGAAGTTAAAAACGTTGGGGACTGCAGCTTGTCCACCATATCATATTGCATTTGTGGTAGGCGGAACATCGGCAGAGGCCTGTATGAAGACAGTGAAGCTCGCTTCGGCAAAGTACCTTGACGAACTTCCTAAGCAAGGTGGTCCTGAGGGACACGCCTTCAGAGATCTTGAAATGGAGGCAAAGCTCCTTAAAGCTGCACAGACATTTGGTATGGGGGCTCAGTTTGGTGGTAAGTACTATGCTCACGACATTAGAGTTATAAGACTGCCAAGACATGGTGCTTCTTGTCCTGTTGGAATGGGAGTCTCTTGCAGTGCAGACAGAAACATCAAAGCGAAAATAAATAAAGATGGAATCTGGCTTGAGACACTAGATACAAATCCACTGAGATTAGTTCCGGAGAACCTGAGAAACATCAAAGCAACGCAGGAGGGGGCCGTTAAGATTAATCTGAACAGACCTATGAACGAAGTCCTGGCAGATCTCTCAAAATACCCTGTCTCAACATTCCTGCTTCTTTCAGGAACTATTGTGGTTGGAAGAGATATTGCCCATGCAAAACTAAAAGAGAGACTGGATAAAGGAGAGGGAATGCCTCAATACATGAAGGACCATCCTGTATATTATGCAGGTCCTGCAAAAACACCGGCCGGCTTGCCAAGCGGATCATTCGGACCGACAACAGCAGGAAGAATGGACTCATATGTGGACCAGTTCCAAAGTAATGGAGGGAGCATGATTATGATTGCAAAAGGTAACCGCAGCCAGCAGGTAACAGATGCATGCCACAAACATGGCGGATTTTACCTGGGCAGTATCGGTGGCCCGGCAGCTATTCTTGCACAGGAGAGCATACGAAAAGTTGAGGTCCTTGAATATCCTGAACTGGGTATGGAGGCAATCTGGAAAATTGAGGTAGAAGATTTCCCTGCCTTCATCCTGGTTGACGATAAGGGTAATGATTTCTTTAAGCAATTAAAGTAGAAAACTGAAGATCTCTCTGTAGGCCTTATCACGGGAGTTTTTCCCTGAGAGAACAAGGTCGTGAAGACCATCTTCAATTATCACAACCTTTACAAGGCCGGAAATAGAGGAGGAGAATTCAATAATTTCAGCGACATCCAAAACGGTGTCGCTTTTTTTATGGATTTCACTAAACTCAGATCCTGTTGAACTTGATGATGAACACATAATCAGGACGGGGACACCTATCTCAATCCCTTTTTGAAGCCTCTTCTGCCCCTTGTGAATAACCCTTATCCATGCGGCGGTAACCATGGGTGATTGTATAGGCTTCATTATTGTGTCAAACTGCCACTCCCCGTAGTAATCAGAGTGAAGACTCATGCAATTAACCGGGCTGACACTCCTGTTTACTACCATCCTCGGTATTACAGATCCAATTGCAGAGAAAACAGGTATACCGATACTCTCAGCCACTCCTCCTACATTGAAATCAAAAAAGGGGCTGTTAAGAATCAGACCGGAGGCTAGCAGAGAGTCCCCCTTTTCGGCTGCATAGAGTGAAGCTATTAAACCTCCCGTAGAGTGAGCCATTATTGTAACCGGAGCATTGGGGAGATCTTTTTTTATCTCAGCGATTGACTTGTCAATCTCTTCATAATAGTCCGATATATCCCTTGAATCATACCACACCTGCCCGGGTAATTTCGATCTTCCATACCTGCGGAGGTCAAGAGCATAGAACCTGAACCCGTTATTTTCCATTGAGTCTGCAAGAGAGGTCTGGTAGAAATAGTCACTGTAACCATGTATGTAAAGAATGGCCCGTTCATTGTTAATACTCTCTCTCTTTCTCACAAGGGTTGCAACAGGCACACCGTCAAAATCCTTATTAAGAATAATATGTTTAAACTCCCACTCTTCCCCCAGGTAATCAATATTCCAGTTTTTACTATCGATAATCAGTGTCGAATTAAAATCAGGAGTCTCCAGCATCTCCCGGTCATTACAAGAGTAAAAGAAAAATATAACCAGAGCTAAAAGGATAAATGATTTTTTCATATAGGCTCAGTGTGGATATTAATATGCGTTCCTCTGCCAAAGCGCTCTTTTATTGAAAGTTCTAGTTCGGTGGCAATATCGTGAGATCTGACAAAAGTAATATCTTTGTCAAGTTTTATATGCACATCTATAGCATAGATAGTTCCCACTTTTCTGGTCTTTAGGTGGTGGAATTTTACTATATCGGGGTGACTATTAATCAAAGACTCAATCTCTTCAATAATTTCACCCGGAAGAGAGGCCTCAAGGAGCTCTTTTATGCTTGGCATTCCAAGGTCGTAAGCAACCTTTATTATAAAGAAACTAACCACTATACCCGCAATGGGGTCTAGTATTCTCCAGGATTCTCCAAGAAATATGGCACCAGAAATTCCAAGCGCAGTACCAATTGATGAAAAGGCATCTGACCTGTGGTGCCACCCGTTAGCAATGACTGCAGGACTGTTTATTCTCTTACCAACAATTATAGTGTACCTGTACAGTGCCTCTTTGGAAATGATTGATACCAAAGCAGCCCACAGAGCAACCATTCCCGGCTCTTTTAGCTCACCACCATTAATGTACTCAATTATCTTTTCCAGACCGTTGACAAAAATACCTATTCCTACTCCAGCAAGGGCAAGTGAGATAATTAGTGTTGCAAATGTTTCAAATTTTCCATGACCATATTTGTGATTATCATCACTCTCTTTTCCTGATATATTTAAAAAAGCAATAACAACAATATCAGTTGCAAAATCTGAAAGAGAATGAACACCATCAGCCAGCATGGCAGAGCTCTTTCCTGCAATACCGGCAGTAATTTTAGCAATTGTGAGTATAAGGTTTACAAAGAACCCCGCTAAAGTAACCCTCTTAGCCTCTTTTCCCCTGTTATCCATTTAATAAATTGTTAATAACAAACAATTAATAAAGTTAAGTGTTATTTTTGCAAACACCCAAACAGAGCATATGTTTTTCATTATAGTTTTTTCTACATTTTTTGCCCTTTCGTCATATGTATTCATAAGAGGCTTTCAAGCCCTTCCACCATTTGCAATAGTAAAAATAATCTATTCAATATTGTTTATATCTGGATTTGTCTCCTTTTTTCTACGGATGTATTTTGGCGATAAAATTGACGAGCGTTATGCTGTACCTCTTTCTGAAGTGGGTTTTACATTTATTATAGCGCTTGTCTATTTTGCAATATTTGCTCTTGGGTTTGATATTTTGCGCATACTTAACCACTTCTTCAGCATATTTCCTGAGATTGTAACATCAAACTGGACTTTCGTAAAGCAGGGTGCACTTGCACTCTCAGTAATCTCGGTCATGATATTGTTAATTGTTGGAAGCATTAATTTCAACAACCCTGTAGTAACAACATACCAGATTAATACTGAGAAAAACCTTCCCGGAGGGGAGCTTAAACTAGTCCTGGTCAGTGATATTCATTTAAGTACAAGTATAAACTCTAAGCACCTTAAAAAATATGTAAAACTCATTAACGATCAGAGAGGGGATGCTGTTTTTCTTGCTGGTGACATAGCTGACAGAGATGTACGCCCGTTAATTGATCAGAAAATGGGAGAAGAGCTGGCTAAGCTATCTGCGCCAATGGGAGTTTTTGCAATTACAGGAAACCACGAATTTTACGGAGGAGACAAAGATGAGATATATAAAATATTAAGAGAGGCAGGGATAAATGTGCTGATTGATTCTCTGTTTATCTCCCCGCATGGTTTTGCTGTTGCCGGAAGAGATGATCTTACCAACCACAGAAGAGCACCTCTTGATTCAATATTAAAAGATCTAGAGAGAGAGATCCCCGTTATCTTAATGGATCATCAGCCAAAAACGCTGGATGATGCTGTTAGAAACCAGATAGATCTTCAATTTTCAGGGCATACTCACAGAGGACAGTTCTGGCCGGGAAACCTTATCACGGAGGCAATGTTTGATTTGGCATATGGCCATGCAAGGAGAGGGGATACAGATTTTATAGTAACCTCCGGACTTGGCCTTTGGGGGCCAAAGTACAGAATAGGTACAAAATCAGAAGTTGTTGTTATTGAGTGGAAACAGCTACCAACTTCCACCGGCACCACCGCCTCCAAATCCACCCCCGCCGAATCCTCCAAATCCGCCACCGCCGAATCCACCACCACCGAAACCTCCACCTCCAAATCCACCGGACCTGCCACCACGGCTACCAGATAGCATAGATCCCAATATAAGAAGTTCGGCAAGTCCCGGCCCTCTCTTTCCGCCACCACCAAAGTTGCCTCCACCGCCTTTTTTTGAGATTGCCGATATAATAGTTACAATGATTATAAACAGTATTACCAGTACTGCTGCACCCAATCCGCCAAGATCTTCGGTGTCTGAAGCATACTTATCAGAGGAGTACTCTCCGGCAGCAATAGGCATAATAACATTCAGTGCAGCTACAACACCTCCAAAATAGTCATCTTCAGCAAAACGAGGTATCATCTCTCTCTCAATAATCCTTTTGCAAATTGCATCCGGAAGAGCCCCCTCCAGGCCGTAACCTGTGGCAATAAATGCCTCCCCTCTTTCATTCCCTCTTTTTGGTTTAATTAAGATAACCACTCCATTATCAAACTCGGACTGTCCCACTTTCCACTCGGCACCAATCTGGTAGGCAAACTGCGCTTTGTCCATACCCTCAAGAGAGTTAACAGTAACAACTACAATCTGGTTTGAGGTGCTGTCAGAAAAGGCCACAAGTGCTCTTTCAATCCTCTCTGCATCATTTTGTGAAAAGATTGATGCAAAATCGTTTACCAGTCTGGGAGGTGCCGGCTTTGCAGGTATCTGTGCAAATAACACAGATGTGAAAAGAAGCAGTGCAGTAAAAGCTAATCCTCTAGTCACCAAAAGAGATTTCATTACTCTGTTCATCTGTGTCGTCTGATTTAATTGGGAAGAAGACTTTTAATTTTTCTCCCGCGAGTTCAATTGTTTTACATAGACCTTGGGCAGTGTTGCCTGATTTCAGGTTTTCACCAAGCAGATTAAGGGCATCCTGCCAGAAATTCTCAGGCACAACTTTATTAATGCCATCGTCTCCAATAATTGAAAATTTACGGGTTTTCCAGGCAATATAGATTAAGACTCCGTTTCTCTCTTTGGTTTTATACATCTTGAGCTTATTGAAAACATAAACTGCCCTGGCAACAGGATCGCCCGGGCAGTTGCTTTCTATGTGAACCCTTATCTCTCCGGAGGTGTTCAGCTCTGCAGATTCTATGGCTTTAACAATAGTTGCCTGATCTGCTTTGGAAATGAAGGGATTTGTTCCCACGGTTAAAACTCAACTTTAGGTGCTGTCTCTGCTCCTTCAGCCGCTTCAAAATATGCTTTGCGCTCAAATCCAAAAATTCCTGAAAGAATATTCTTTGGAAACTGTCTGATATATGTATTGTAAGCTCTGGCTGTTTCGTTAAATTTCTGTCTCTCTACAGTAATTCTGTTTTCTGAACCTTCAAGTTGTGCCTGAAGTTCCAGGAAATTCTGATTGGCTTTAAGATCAGGATAGCGCTCAACAACAACCATCAATCTTTGTAAAGCACTGCCAAGCTCTCCCTGTGCAGCCTGAAACTGCTTCATACTCTCCTCAGTAAGATTAGCAGGATCTATAGTTGTCTGAGTTGCCTTGGCACGAGCATTTACAACTCCCTCAAGAGTCTCTTGCTCATGAGCTGCATAACCTTTCACAGTAGCTACCAGATTTGGAATAAGATCTGCTCTTCTTTGATATACATTCTCCACCTGAGCCCAGGCAGAGGTAACCCCCTCCTCTTTTGTAACCATAGAGTTGTAGGAGTTTTTAGCCCAAAGGAACACAAGCAGTACCGCTCCGAGCACTACCAGAAGTGTAATCAAACCTTTTGAAAGTTTCATAATTTGTCAGATGTTAATTTATTCTTGTTTATTATTTGGCAGAAGCATCTCTTACGCAGCGGACAGATGCCCCAAATGTGCTTTTGCTTGCAAAATTGTAAGGGAAATCCGGACTGTCAAAATATATGAATCTGTAGAACCCGTTGTTGTTGTCCATCTGATCCGCAGACCACCAGGTTGCATACTCACCCCTGTTAAGGAATGTTCTGTAGCTTCCGGTAGAGTTCCCTGCAGGAATTGCATTCCATCCAAATTGATTTAAATATTGGAAGTTTGGACTGTATTTCCACATGTTAACAGAGTTGATAGTTGCCTTTGCAGAAACTTTAGATCCAATTCCGGCCCACTTTCCGTCAAACGCCAATGCTGCTCCTCCATTTAACTCCTTTGCAAGATTCTCCCAATCCTTGTTGTCAGGTAATCTCCACCCCTCAGGGCAGGCAGTTTTTGCCTCCTCCCATGTATAAAGTCTGCCATACAGCTCTCCCAACGCCTCAATTAAAAGATATGGTTTCCCGGATCCCTTCCAGTTCAGGTTAAAGGTAAACCAGTCTAATGTCCCAATTGTTGCATAGTTGTATTTGGCTCCATCTCTATTGTCTTCGAACAATTTGTCACTTCTGACAACACCGCCAAAGCTGGTGTCCGCGTTGGGATTAACTACCGTGGTGTTGAAGGACTGAGTTTTGGTTGAGTACCTGGGGTGAGTAATATACAAAGATATTGTATAGTCACCCGGTTTAACAGGAGCTTTAATAATGATTTCACTGCCAAACAGAGAGTCAACACTAAAACCTTTAGTGAACCACTTGTATGTAAGGCTGTCAACTGGTTTGGAAATCCCTTCGGCCTTAATATCAAGGTCCTGCCCGGCAATCAGGTAGGTAGGAATATTCGCCACGAGAGCCCCCTCCATATACAATTTGGTATCCTCCTCTTCATCCTTTTTACAGGCGAAGGCAAGAATGAGCATCAGTGATAAAGATGCAAGTCTTAGCCATTTATTTTCTGTCATAATGTTGTCTAGTGCTTATATAACTCACAAAGATATGTTTTTTTATTCTAAATTTGTGCCAAACACTTCGTCACCAATGATTTTTTCAAAACAGAACCTGACTATTTTTATACTGGTGGTATCAACAGCCATTGTAGCAGTATCTTGCAATGGAGTCAGTAATTACAGAACCATTGACGGATTCACTCAGGGTACAACCTTTCATATTGTTTACTCCGGCAAAGGAGACTCTCTGAATTCAGCAGTAGACTCAATTCTTTTGAAGATTGATAACTCTCTCTCAGTTTACAACGACTCCTCTCTCATAACAGCTGTAAACCAGAATTTGGATGTATATGTCGATACTCTTTTTGAGAATGTATTTAAGAGATCTGTAGATATATGGAGGGAGAGCGACGGAGCTTTTGACATATCAGCGGCGCCATATTTTGAGGTATGGGGATTTGGCAAGGGGGAGAAAAGAGAGGTTACTCCCCAGATGATTGACAGCATAAAGGCCTTTGTGGGGATGGACAAGGTGGCACTAAGTGAGGGTAAAGTAGTAAAATCAGATAATCGTTTAACTCTTAATGTCAATGCAATTGCTCAGGGTTACACTGCAGATGTTATAGCTTATGAGTTTGACAGAAGAGGTATCGATAATTACCTGGTTGAGGTAGGCGGAGAGATATTTTGTAAAGGGGTAAATCCATCCGGGAAGAGGTGGAGTGTTGGAATTGACAGACCTGAGGAGGGTAATATGATTCAGGGTGGAGATATTCAGACAGTGATCCTGCTCTCGGGGAGAGGCCTTGCGACCTCAGGAAACTACAGGAAATTTATTGAGGAGAACGGAGTAAAATACTCACATACAATAAACCCTGCCACTGGCCGGCCTGTTAAGCATAATCTGCTTAGCGCAACAGTGATTGCCTCTGATGCGATGACTGCTGATGCATACGCAACCTGGTTCATGGTTGTTGGTCTTGACAGAGCAGTAGAGATTATTGAATCAAGAAATGATATTGATGCTTTGTTAATTTATGATAAGGATGGAGAGTTTAAACTTTACCAATCAAAAGGTCTTGAAATAAACAAATAGATTATGAGCGATAAAATTTCCAGAAGAGGATTTATAAAATCATCACTGTTTGCCGGAGCGGCGCTGGGACTGGGTTTTAGTGATATTACAAAACTAAGGGCAAACAACCGTTTTGATACTATAATCAGAAACGGATTAATTTACAACGGAGAGCTCAGAGCTCCTGTTAAAGGAGATATCGCAATAAAGAACGGAAGGATTTCTGCTTTGGGAGATTTGGGCACAAGTGCAGATAAGGTAATTGATGCCGGAGGAAATGTTATCTCCCCGGGATTCATAGATATTCATACCCATACAGATGCCAACATGATGGAGGCCCCTTTGGGAGACAGCAAAATCTACCAGGGAGTAACCCTTGATATAGGAGGTAATTGCGGGGACTCTCCATTCCCTTCATCCAGATGGGAAAATAAAGAGGCGTTTTTTGCCGATTATGCTCGTCAGAGCAGAGGGATTAACTACGGGACCCTGATTGGTCAGGGCACTGTCCGGGGTCGCTTTGTCGGAGATAACGACACGCCCGCTACGGCAGATCAGATTAAAGCAATGGTCTCTTATGTGGAGAGCCAGATGGAGATGGGGGCTGCCGGTATATCCTGCGGACTTGAATATGTCCCGGGATCTTATGCTCCGGAGGCTGAGATTGCTGAGCTGTGTAAAGCTGTTGCAAGACACAACGGCCTTTTTGCAATTCATATGAGAAATGAGGATGACAGGGTAGAGATTGCTCTCGCAGAGGCAATAAGAATTGCAAAAGCCTCAGGGGTGAGGCTCCAGGTCTCACATTTAAAAGCGCAGAATGCAGCCAACTGGCACAAAGCTCCGATGCTCTTAAAGATGATTGAGGATGCTAAGTCCTCAGGAGTGGATATAGCGTTTGACAGATATCCATATATAGCTTTCTCTACGGGGATGTCCACCTTTATTCCTCTTGCAGAGAGACAGGGAACCACAGATGAGATTCTCAAAAGACTTGAATCTCCTGCCATATCTAATAAAATTGGAGAGTACGCCAGATCAAGGTTTGAAAGATTGGGAGGGCCTCAGAATATAGTTATAACCTCTTGCAGGCAGGAGGCTAACAAGAGGTACATAGGGATGAATGTGGCAGATGCCTCGGAGCTCGCCGGTCTGGAGGCTTGGGAATTTGTAAGGAGATTGCTTGTAGAGGAGAGGATAAGTGTGGATATAATCGGCTTTGCAATGAGAGAGGAGAATGTGTCAATGTTCCTGTCGCACCCTCTTGGTATGCCGGCTTCAGACGGAAGCGTATATTCGCCATATGGAAAACTTGGTGAATCGATGCCACATCCGCGCTCTTACGGAACAATGCCGAGATTCTTCGGTAAATATGTCAGGGAGCAGAAACTCATGAATATGGAGACAGCTGTTCATAAGGTAACCGCGTTGCCAGCTTCAAGACTGGCCCTTAAAGAGAGAGGACTTCTGGTCCCCGGATACCATGCTGACATTGTTGTTTTTAATCCGGATACAATTATGGATAAAGCAACATTTGCAAATCCTCATCAGTTCCCTGACGGGATTGAGTATGTTTTTGTAAATGGAGTATTAACACTGGCTAATGGCAAAGGTACAGGAGCTCTGGGCGGAGTGTTACTTTAAGAGTTAATCTCCTCCTCGTGTTTGTCGAATGCCTGTACAATCTTTGTTACAAGCTTGTGCCTTACGATATCCTCCCTTGTAAAGTCTATACGGCAAACCCCTTTAATCTTTCCCAGAAGCTCAGCCCCTTTAAGAAGGCCTGAGTCACTCTTTTTTGGAAGATCAATCTGAGTAGCGTCACCGGTTACTATAAACTTAGAGTTGCCTCCCATTCTGGTCAGAAACATTTTTAGCTGCCCGAATGTTGTGTTTTGAGCCTCGTCGAGTATAACAAAAGCGCTCTCTAAGGTTCTTCCCCTCATATATGCAAGAGGGGCAATCTGAATAATCCCATCCTCCATAAGCATCTCCAGTTTTTTTGGAGGAAGCATATCCCTTAAAGCATCGTATAAAGGCTGAAGGTAGGGGTCCAGCTTCTCCCTAAGATCACCCGGCAGAAAGCCGAGTCTCTCTCCTGCCTCAACAGCAGGTCTGGTAAGGATTAGTTTTTTGACCTCCTTGTTTTTTAATGCTCTTACTGCCAGGGCTATGGCGGTGTATGTCTTTCCCGTTCCGGCAGGACCAATTGCAAAAATAAGGTCGTTTTTGTAATAACTCTCAACCAGCTTTCTCTGATTTTTTGTCCGTGCCCTTATAATTCTCCCTTCGTTGCCAAAGACAATAACATCCTTATCATCATCCTGGACAGCTGACTTATCCAAATGAGATGACTCAAAAAGAGAATTTATATCGTCCTCTGTGAGCCTTGTCCTCTTCATCCTCATCTCAGTAAGGAGAGAGATTTTGCTTTCAAAATTCTTAACATCAGCCGCGCTTCCCTTGAGTAATATTTCTGACCCCCTTGCAACAACAAGCATCTTTGGAAAGTAACTCCTGAGCAAATCAAGCAGTCTGTTATTTATACCATAAATGTCTACTGGATCTATCTCCTCAATAATTATTCTTTTTTCTGTCATCTTTAAGTCTGCTATATTCATTTTTCATTTTAAACCACTCCTCTCTTTTTTTGAACAGGTGAGGAGAGTCAATATACTCTTCAACCGGCAGTATCGTGAAATTCTTCTCAAGAGCACCAGGTCTGGATGTCCAGATTAACTCCCAGTCAGGCTCGGCTAACCTCGTTACTCCTCCCAGCTCCCTTATTATCTTCAATGTAAATAACATCCCTGTTCTTGTAAAAGGGGCGGTCATATTCGAGATTGCATTCCCAAGTGAGTAGGCTGTGATTCTCTTTACCTCTCCTGAGAGCTCTCTCTCTACATCAACCTCCTGCACAACATGCGGATGAGAACCAATAACAATATCAACCCCATTTCTGTTGAAGAAATTTTTCCATTTTCGCTGGCTGGAGGATGAGGTTAGTTTGTATTCAGTACCCCAGTGGATACAGGCAATAATAAAATGGACATCATTTTTTTGAGCTTTAAGGATATCCTCCTTTATCCTTGCAGAATCCAGTAAATTAACCACATATGGTTGAGGAACAGGAATTCCGTTTGTGCCGTAAGTATAATTGAGAATGGCAAGTTTTACACCTTTCAGATTCACGAAGAGAGGATAGAGATCCTCTCTCTCTCTCTGGTCTCTGTATGCACCTGCGTAAGGGATTCTTAAAGTGTTATATGCCGATATAGTTCCCTCAATACCTTTGCCCCCTTTGTCACAAATATGGTTGTTGGCAGATAGAAAAATATCTATTCCTCCATATTTTCCGGCCTCCAGCAGAGAGGTGGGTGAATTGAAAACAGGATAACCTGAGTATGGTGGCGGAGCAAAAGTAGTCTCCATATTGGCTACTCTGAGATCGGCCTTATCAAACCTGCCCTTAAGATGGCTGAAATATGCTGAGTAGTCATAGGATTCAGGATCAGCAGGATTGGCTCCAGTCCTTTTTGCCGCATCCATCTGAGTCTGATGTTGCATAATATCTCCCAGAAAAATAATTTTAAGGGTATCACTCCTCCAAAAAAGAGAGTTTAATAATATTAAGGCATACAGAAGCATCTTTAATTAACCTGGGTAATTATTATGTTCTTCTCACCCAATCTTACAGAGAGCCAGCTCTCCAGCTTTTTTATATCAGAATCAGAGAGCGGTTCTTTCCAGGTTGCCATTACCATTATTTTATCGCTTGCATTGAAATCAGACAAATTAACACTGGCTCCACGAGCTATGGAGAAAAAAGTAAGCCCGGGATGCTGTGCCAGAATCTCCTCTGCAATTTGTCTGTATGGGATCTCTCTGCTCTTTATAGCGTTAAGCTCAGACTCCATTTTTCTCAACATCTCCTCTCTCTTCTGTATTTCAAGATCACTCCTCTCAAAAATGCTCTTTACAACACCAGCCTCATCAAGAGCATCAGCTGTAGCACTCTCTTTAATTGTAAGATATGCCCTTCCAATTCCGAATTTTTCAACAGAGGAGTAAAGCATCTCTTTCTGCCCCTCCCTGAGAGGCTCTCCGGCAATTGATAATTCAAGAGTAGAAGCACCCCCTGAGTGATTAATTTTATAATCATATATATAGCTGTTTTCAAGAGTCTTATTGTCATTGACAAACTGCTTTGCTGATACATTAAATGTGTTTTCCCTTATTACAACTACCGCTGTATAGATACTTGGAATTATCATGAGTACTGTTACAATACTGATAGTTCTTCTTACTCTCCTCTGTTTTACAGGATCTTCAAATTTTACAAGAGGGAAATGAAGGTATCTCACCATAATAAATGTAGCAAGCGCTATAAAGAGTGAGTTAATTGAGAACAGATATATTGCTCCTGCAAAGTAAGTAAGGTTCAAATTCGCAATACCATATCCGGCAGTACAGAGAGGAGGCATAAGAGCGGTTGCAATTGCAACTCCTGCTATTACTGTACCCTTCTCCTTCCTTGATCCCTCAACAATTCCGGCCAAACCACCAAAAAAAGCAATGAAGACATCATATATTGTTGGCCTTGTCCTTGCAAGGAGCTCTGTTGGCTCATCAAGACTCAGCGGAGATATTATGAAAAAAAGTGTAGATGCCATCAGGCTTATGACAACCATAATACCAAGATTCTTAAGGGAGCGCTTAAGAAGTAAAGAATCATTTATTCCCACTGCCATCCCGGTACCGATGATTGGTCCCATCAGTGGGGAGATAAGCATGGCACCAATAATAACAGGTGTGGAATTTACATTAAGCCCAACTGAGGCAACAATTACAGCAAATGCAAGAATCCAAACATTAGGTCCCTTAAAGTCAATATTTTTCTTAATACTCTCAATTGTTCCGGTAATATCTACCTGGTCTGCAAAGTTTGCAATCTCTTTTACCTGTTGATAAAATTTTGACATACTAGCTCTCGATTTTACTAATTCAAAGATACATTTAAATTTTCTCTTCTTCTTAATTTTGGTTACTTTTGTAAGATTACAAACCTTCTAAACCCTAGAAGATTATGAAAAAGCTTATCTCTCTCTTATTTGCAGCATCTCTGATTTTTACATTAACCGGTTGTGACTGGGTGCGTTCTACACTGGGAATGCCCACATCAGATGATCTTAAAGAATTCAGACAATTGGCAGAAGATACACAAAAAGTAAAACCTGAAACTCCAGCTCCTGACTCTATAACTCAGGATACTATAGTACCGGTGCAAAACATTCAAAAGAAAGAATATGCAGAGACTGCAGTACCTGTTGATGGTATGAGGTTTTTTGTTATAGCCGGTAGTTTTGAAGAGGAGAAGAACGCAGATAAAATGGCTGCATACCTTAGCGAAAGCGGATACAAACCTATACGATTAATATTTCGCAACGGATTCAATGTTGTAGCATCATCAGGACACAAGGAAATGGGTGAAGCTTACGCCTCTCTCCGGAACCTCCTTGAACTTGATTTTAGTCCTGAGGATATATGGATATACGATGCATTAAAACAAAAATTACATACAGAAATTAAATAGATGAAAACAACTGCTTTTACAGAAAAACACATTGCCTTGGGAGCCAAGATGGTTCCATTTGCAGGCTATAACATGCCTGTCGAGTATATCGGAATTACAGAGGAGCACAACCATGTGAGAACCGGTGTGGGAGTATTTGATGTTTCACATATGGGAGAGATTTGGGTAAAGGGGCCAAATGCTCTTGCATTTGTTCAGTATACCACCTCAAATGATGTCTCTCTTCTTGTTCCGGGTAAGATTCAATATTCATGCTTCCCAAATGGTAAAGGGGGTATAGTGGATGATCTGCTTGTATATTGTATCGACAGTGAGACATACCTTCTTGTAGTAAATGCATCAAATATTGACAAGGATTATGCTCATCTTTCAGCTGTTGCTCCAAAATTCAATATTACTCCAGGCAGGGAGCTCTATAATGCATCTGATGAAATATGTCAGCTAGCTGTACAGGGTCCATTGGCACTCAAGGCTATGCAGAAAATTTGTGATCAAAGCGTTGAGGATATGGAGTACTACACCTTCAAAAAGTTAACTGTCGGTGGAATTAAAGAGGCAATTTTCTCAACTACAGGTTATACAGGTTCAGGCGGATGTGAAATTTATGTTTCAAATCAGGATGCAGACAAACTTTGGAAGGCAGTTTTTGAGGCAGGAGAGGAGTTTGGGATTATGCCTATAGGACTTGGTGCAAGAGATACTTTAAGGCTGGAGATGGGCTTCTGTCTGTATGGTAATGATATTGACGATACAACATCGCCTATTGAGGCAGGTCTTGGATGGATAACAAAATTCAGCGAGGCAAAGGGTGATTTTATTGATAAAGATTATATGCTTAAATTAAAAGCAGATGGTCTTAAGAGGAAGCTGGTTGGATTTGAACTTATTGACAGAGGGGTCCCAAGACACGGATACGAGGTTTGCAGCGCAGACGGCACGGTTATTGGTATTGTAACATCAGGAACAATGGGGCCTGCTGTTAAGAAGGCAATAGGGATGGCTTATGTTACCCCTGAATTCTCAAAAGCCGGATCTGATATTTATATCAAGGTGAGGGAGAAACTTCTCAAAGCCGCTGTTGTGAAGACACCTTTTTACAAACAAGGTTAAAGGATGAAAGTCAGGCATTTTGATTGGGCAGAGGAGCTTGAGTGCGCTGTTACAGTTTGCGATTCAGATGGAGTGGTTGTATACAGAAATTCAAAATCTGCAAAGACATTTGAAAAGTACGGAGAGCTGCTTGGTAAAAATCTGAGAGAGTGTCACGGAGAGAAGTCCTGGGAGATGATTCAGCGTATGCTTGCTTCAGGGGAGTCAAATTCATATACTATTCAAAAAGATGGTATAAAGAAGTTGATACACCAGACTCCCTGGAGAGTGGGTGGCAAAATCAAAGGTTTGGTTGAGTTTTCTATAGTGCTGCCCCCGGAGCTTCCTCATTTTATAAGATAAATATAAATAAATGGCAAAATTCAGATTTATACATAATAACATAAATGTCCTTGACCTGCAGAAGAGTCTTGATTTTTACAAAAAGGCCCTGGGTCTTGACGAAGTAAGAAGAATTACTCCTGAGGATGGATCTTTTATTATTGTCTATCTTTCAGATGGTCTCCCCGGAGGTCATCAGCTGGAGCTAACCTGGCTGAGGGATTGGGAGAGGCCCTATAATCTGGGAGATAATGAATTCCATCTTGCTTTCAGGACGGATAATTATGAAGAGGCTCATAAACTCCATCAGGAGATGGGATGTATCTGCTATGAAAATCCCAAAATGGGCATATATTTTATAAATGATCCCGACGGCTACTGGCTGGAGGTATTGCCAACAAGATAACCGATGAAGAAATTTACTTTGATTGTAGCTCTGCTGATCCTTGCGACGGCAGGGCTATTCTCGCAAAATGAGAGAGGCGCTGACCTCAGAAAACATGTTGAGGCTCTGGTGGCCGACTCCCTGATGGGAAGAGGTGCCGGAAGCGAGGGTGAAAAGATGGCTGCAAGGTACATAAGGAAGGTATTTAATGAGAGTAGCGTTGAACTACTTTATCCCTTGCCGGGACAGGATTTTTCACTGGTGAATAGTAATGGAGACACTATCAGATCACAGAATATCATTGGAATAGTTGAGGGCTATGATCCTCAGCTTAAGAATGAATTCATACTTATAGGAGCTCATTATGACCACCTGGGTTTTAATACAGTAAAGGTAAACGGAAGGGACTCTCTTACCATATACAGAGGTGCCGATGATAACGCCTCAGGAGTCTCCGTGATGCTTGAGGTAGCAAAGATGGTTAGGAGCAGAAGTTTTATGTTTAAAAGATCTGTGATTTTTGCAGCTTTTGGGGCAGAAGAGAGGGGTATGGTAGGCAGCTGGTATTTCGTTAACAGGGCTTTTGCACAGAAGGATAAGATCTCCCTTATGATAAATCTTGATATGATAGGCAGAGCAGTAGAGGGCAGGAATCTTTACATTTATACAGTTATGCCTCACGCTGAGTTATCCACACTTCTTAAGGATGTCTCTGACAAGCCCTTGATGCCAACACCAACAATTAAGGCAACGGATTACTTTCCAAGCGATCATCAGCCTTTTGCAGCAGATGGAATCCCGGTAGCTCTCTTTACAACGGGTCTTCACAGAGATTATCATTCACCAAGAGATGTTGAAAAAGAGCTTAATTACGAGGTAATGGAGATGACTAAAGAGTATGTTTTCAATCTTGCTCTTGATGCTGCAAATATGAAGAGAATGCTCTCCAGAACTGTTTTTGCTCCTAAGGGAGAGATTAATCAGGAGGATGGTAAACCAAGACTTTACAGGCAGGAGGAGACTGAAAACCCGGCACTGTTCCTGCATGGAAGGGAGCAAAGATTTTTAGACAGGTGGGTATATAAGTACCTTAAATACCCGGAGAGTGCGATTGAAAAAGGGATTAGTGGCAGGGTTATTATTGAGTTTACTGTTGATTACGAGGGAAAAGTGAAGGATGCGGAGATAATAAAGTCTGTTGACTATGACCTTGACGAGGCGGCCTTAAAAACAATAGAGGCCTCGCCAGACTGGAAACCTGCAAAGATTGGAGGGAAGCCTGTCTCTGTAAGGATTGCCGTTCCGGTAGAATTCAGGCTTAAGAGATAGTAAATTTTATTACTTTTGTCGCTTGATTCAAACGAAATACAATGGAGTACAATTTTTCCCGGATAGAGAGATACTGGCAGGCCAGGTGGGCCTCTGAAAAGACATTTAAAGCTGATATTGACAAAGAGAGACCCAAGTTTTATGTACTGGATATGTTCCCATATCCCTCAGGTGCGGGACTTCATGTAGGGCACCCGCTGGGTTACATTGCAAGCGATATATACAGCAGATACAAGCGACTAAAGGGTTTTAACGTACTCCACCCTATGGGATACGACGCTTTCGGCCTTCCGGCAGAGCAGTATGCCATTCAGACAGGTCAGCATCCGGCCGAAACAACCGAGAAAAACATTGCCAGATACAGAGAGCAGCTGGACAGAATAGGCTTCTCTTTTGACTGGGAGAGAGAGGTCCGTACTTGTGAACCTGAGTATTATAAATGGACCCAGTGGGCATTCATCAAAATGTTTGAGCACTGGTACAGCATTACAGATCAAAAGGCAAAACCGGTTGAGGAGCTTATAGAAATATTTGGTCGGGAAGGGAATTCAGGTGTCAATGCTGCCTGCGGTGAGGTTAACCAATTCTCGGCAGAGGAGTGGAGGGCGATGAGTGAGAATGAGAAGGCAGATATCCTTATGCAGTACAGAATTGCATATCTGGGAGAGACTTCTGTAAACTGGTGTCCGGCATTGGGTACCGTTCTTGCTAATGATGAGGTTAAGGAGGGGCTATCTGTAAGGGGAGGTCATCCTGTGGAACAGAAGAAGATGAGACAGTGGCAGCTGAGGGTTTCGGCCTATGCCGAAAGGCTGCTCAGGGATATGGAGGATCTCGACTGGAGTGACTCCCTGAAGGAGATGCAGAGAAACTGGATTGGACGCTCAGAGGGGGCTGAGATGACCTTCAAAGTATCTAATGGTAATCAGGAGTATAGTCTGGAGATATTTACAACCCGCGCAGATACTGTTTTTGGAGCCACATTTATGGTTTTGGCGCCAGAGAGCGAATGGGTAGAGAGGCTAACAACAGCAGAACAGAGAGAGGAGGTTGAGTTATACCTTGCTGCCGCTAAAAAGAAGACTGAAAGGGAGAGAATGGCAGAGAGCAAGAGAGTGACAGGTGTTTTCAGCGGCAGTTATGCCATAAATCCATTTACAAATGAAAAAATACCGGTTTGGATTGCCGAGTATGTACTTGCGGGCTATGGCACTGGTGCAATCATGGCTGTTCCTGCCCATGACAGCAGAGACTATGCCTTTGCCAGACATTTTAACCTCCCCGTGATACCTCTTATTGAGGGATGCGATGTTTCGCAGGAGAGTTTTGATGCAAAGGAGGGTATTATGTGCAACTCCGGATTTCTGAATGGGATGACTGTAAAACAGGCAATTCCTGCAGCAATTGAGGAGGTGGAGCGCATAGGAATTGGCAGAAAAAAGGTTAATTTCAGGCTCAGAGATGCTATTTTTTCCCGTCAGAGATACTGGGGGGAGCCCTTCCCCATTTTTTACAAAGAGGGGATAGCTACACCGATGCCTCATTCGGCCTTACCACTCGAACTTCCGGAAGTAGATAAATTCCTTCCGACAGAGAGCGGTGAGCCACCACTTGCAAGGGCAGAAAACTGGAGTTTTGACGGATGGCCTTTAGAGAAGAGCACAATGCCCGGCTTTGCAGGCAGCAGTGCTTATTTCCTGAGATATATGGATCCTCGGAACACAGAGGCACTTGTCTCAAAGGAGGCAAATAGTTACTGGAGAGATGTTGACCTCTATATAGGTGGTACAGAACACGCCACAGGGCACCTTATCTACTCAAGATTCTGGAATAAGTTCCTTTATGACCTCGGATTTGTTTGTGAAAAAGAGCCTTTCCGTAAACTTATCAATCAGGGTATGATTCAGGGAAGATCCAATTTTGTTTACAGGATAAAAGGGACCAGTAAATTTGTATCAACCGGGCTAAAAGATGAATACGATACCACTGAAATTCATGTTGATGTAAATATCGTAAACAATGACCGCCTGGATATTGATGCCTTCCGTAAATGGATGCCGGACTATGAAAACGCTGAATTTATTCTTGAAAATGGAGAGTACATTTGCGGCTGGGCAGTTGAGAAGATGAGTAAATCTATGTTCAATGTGGTAAACCCGGACACTGTATGCGATAAATATGGAGCAGATACTCTGAGGATGTATGAAATGTTCCTTGGCCCGCTGGAGCAGAGCAAACCATGGGATACAAATGGTATTGACGGAGTTCACAGATTCCTCAAAAGGTTCTGGAGACTTTTCTTCAACAAGGAGAACTTCTTTGTCTCGGAAGAGGATGCTAATCCATCAGAACTTAAAGTGCTTCACAAACTTATTGGCAAAGTACAGTCAGATATCGAGAGTTTCTCCTTCAATACAAGCGTAAGCGCCTTTATGATAGCAGTTAATGATCTGTATGAGCTTAGCTGCAACAAAAGGGCTGTTCTTGAACCAATGGTAATACTGATCTCCCCGTTTGCCCCACACATAGCTGAGGAGCTTTGGGGAATGCTTGGCAATACATCAAGCGTTACCTATGCTAAATTCCCGGCTTATATTGAGAAATTCACAATTGAGAATACATTTGAGTACCCGGTATCTTTCAATGGAAAACTGAGGTTTAAACTTGAGTTGGATCGTTCTCTATCTGCAGCAGAGATTGAAGCAGCAGTAAGGTCTGATGAAAACACCCTGCGATTTTTATCAGGGGGAGGTATTAAAAAGATAATAGTGGTTCCCGGTAAGATTATTAATGTAGTTTGCTGAAATGAAAATAGTATCATATCAGGTTGACTCTTTTACAGATAAGGTCTTTGGTGGAAATCCTGCAGTTGTTGTTCTCCTGGAAAACTCCCTGCCGGATACCCTCCTAAAACTTATTGCAAGAGAGAACGCAGCACCTGAGACTGCTTTTATTCTTAAAACTGAATCCGGATACAATCTCAGATGGTTTACCCCGGACATAGAGATGGACCTTTGCGGTCACGCTACACTAGCATCTGCTCATATACTTTTTACAGAGAGGTCAGATGGTGTCAGCGAAGTTGTATTTAATACTGTTTCAGGGCCTCTTGCCGTGAAGAGGGAGAGTGATTACTACCTTATGAACTTTCCGGTAAGAGAGGGTGTTCCCGCATCATTACCTGAGGAGATATTTGACAGCCTTAACATCAAACCAAAAGAGATATTCAAGGCGAGAGACTATATGCTTGTTTATCCTTCCCAAAATGAGGTTGAGTCAATAGAGATTAACAGATCAATCTTTGATGAGATTAACATTAATCCCGGAGGGGTAATAATAACAGCTCCCGGCAGAGATTGTGACTTTGTATCCAGGTTTTTTACACCTCAGGCAACAATTCTGGAAGATCCGGTTACAGGCAGTGCCCATTGTACTCTGGCTCCTTACTGGGCTAAAAGATTAAGAAAGAGTGTTCTTCAGGCAAAACAGATTAGCAGCAGAGGCGGTGTTCTTGAATGCAGAATTGAAGATAGTGGTGTGGTAATAAAGGGTAAAGCTGTTACTTATTCAAAATCAGAAATTTATATAACTGAATAGATATTATGCAGATATTAAAGACTGTGAAATCATACCTGTTAATGACAATAGGTCTCTTTATCTTTGTCTTCAGCTGGACAGCATTTCTTATTCCACACGAAATTGCCGGGGGGGGCGTAAGTGGTCTGGCATCAGTAATTAACTATGCAACAGGATTTGATGTATCATATTCCTATCTGATAATTAATGCTGTTCTTTTGGGGATAGGATTTCTTGTTCTCGGCAAAGCGTTTGGATTTAAGACTATTTACTGTATTGCAGTAGCTGCGCTTATGTTTGAATTTCTTCCGCTTATCCCATGGGTTTCTGATATTGAGGACAAGCTTATCAACTCTCTTATCGGAGGTACAATGAGCGGGATTGGAATTGGAATCATTTTCCTTCAGGGAGGAAGTACCGGAGGGACAGATATTGTGGCACTGATTATTGCAAAATACAGGGAGATGTCACCGGGCAGAGTATTCATAATATGTGATCTTGTGATAATTGGCTCAGTTTATTTTATACCGGGTAAATCTCTGGAGGATGTAATTTACGGATATATTGAGATGGTATCCTTCTCTTATGTTATTGATATGATTTTGACCGGAAATAAACAATCTCTTCAGGTTTTTATTTTCTCATCAAAATATGCAGAGATTGCAGACCGGGTGAGCAGTGAAATGGGGAGAGGAGTTACAGCTCTCTCATCAATGGGATGGTACTCTCAGAGTGAAAGTAAGATGTTGGTTGTAATTCTCAGGAAATCTCAGCTTGCAGACATAAGTGCAATTGTTAAGGAGATTGATAATAATGCATTCATATCTGTATCGGCAGTTATGAGCGTATACGGACAGGGTTTTGATCAGATAAAAAGCGGGAAGTTGCTATGGAACAAAAAACAAAAAGAGTCCTAGAGAGACTCAGAAGTTACTCAATAATAACTTTTGGCCTTCTTCTCTATGCGCTGGGCTGGACTGTATTTCTTATACCAAGCGGCCTTGTAGGGGGAGGAGTAACCGGTATATCGGCAGTTATATTTTATGCAACAGGATTTCCTGTAAGCTGGTCATTTTTTATAATAAATGCAGCATTACTTGCTGTGGCACTAAAAGTTCTGGGAAAGGGTTTTGGGGTCAAAACAGTATTTGCAATTGTGGCCGTGACACTGTTTCTGGACCGGCTACCGGGTCTGATTCCACAGGAGCTTATTGAGGATATTGCAATTGGCAACGGGAAATTACTATCCGCAATGATGGGGGGGGTGTTTTCAGGAGCCGGTATTGCAATAACTTTCACTCAGGGCGGCAGCACAGGAGGCACCGATATTGTTGCCCTAATGATAAATAAATACAGGAATATATCTCCGGGCAAGCTAATTCTCTATATGGATATATTTATTATCCTAAGTTCGCTTATAATACCAAGTGAAGCCTCAATAGGGGAGAGAGCAGCAATAATTATCTATGGTTTTGTACTTATCAGCGTGACAAGCTATACAGTTGATTTAATATTGTCCGGAGCTCGTCAGTCAATACAGATTTTTATATTCTCGCAGAAATACCAGCAGATTGCAGATGCAATAACCCCCACAGGAAGAGGGGTTACAGTGATTGATGGGATGGGATGGTACACAAAAAAAGAGGGAAAGATTCTCATGCTTATTGTAAGAAGAACAGAGAGCAATTTTGTCTTCAGATTGGTAAGGGAGATTGACAAGGATGCTTTTCTTAGTGTAGGCAATGTAATGGGAGTATACGGAAAAGGCTTTGAAGAGATGAAAAAGTAGCTTTCTTAAAATTTATTTGGTTCGGTTGTGAATATTAAATAGATTTGCAATTCACTAAAGTGATGAAAAGAGAGACTTTCATATCAATGATGATGATGATGCGAATGCATCGCAAGATGCTGGCATAGTTTAAGGGTCTTACGCAGGCCCTTTGGGCGGGCCCCATAAAATCCGGTCATATCATTACTAACATCATCATTCTCTTTAAAAATGAATTCACAACATTTTGACACCCTGCAGGTGCATGCAGGTCGTATTAAATCCGGTTCAAACGGACCCTGTGCAACCCCCATATTTCAAACATCCTCATTTCTTTTTGATAACTCAGACCACGCCGCACAGCTATTTGAGCTAAAGGCTCCCGGTCATATTTACACCAGGCTTTCAAATCCAACAACAGATGTTCTGGAACAAAGAGTAGCCGCTCTTGAAGGGGGAACTGCAGCAGTTGCAGTATCATCGGGTCAGGCTTCACAGTTTCTTGCAATACAGAATATTGCAGGAAGCGGAGATAACATAGTAAGCTCCTCTTCTCTTTACGGCGGTTCATATAATCAGTTCAGAATAAGTTTTGCAAAACTCGGAATAGATTTCCGTTTTGCGCAAAAGGGGAATATTCAGAACTTTGAAAGATTGATAGACTCCCGTACTAAAGCAATATTCATAGAGACAATAGGAAATTCAGATTTTTATATTCCGGACTTTGAAAAGTTTGGCGAGCTTGCAGCAAAGCATGGTGTTCCGCTTATTGTAGACAATACATTTGGAGGAGCCGGATATCTCTTCAAACCCCGTGAATGGGGAGCAAATATAATTACCCATGCAGCCACTAAATGGATTGGAGGTCACGGCACCTCAATCGGGGGGATAGTTGTGGATTGCGGAAACTTTGACTGGAGCAACGGTAAGTTTCCGGGATTTACAGAGCCCTCTGAGTCATATCATGGGCTTAGCTTCTGGGAGAGCTTTGGTCCCGGAAGTGATGCAGGGAATATAGCATTCGCTGTTAAAGCCAGGGCCGAAGGATTGCGTGACTGGGGCTGTTCACTCTCTCCATTCAACGCATTTCTTATACTACAGGGGAGTGAAACACTATCTTTGAGATTAGAGAGGGTACTCTCCAATTCTCAGCGTCTGGCTGAGTGGCTTGAGCTGCACCCAAAAGTAGAGAGGGTTAATTATCCGGGCCTTAAAGGCAATCCAAATTACCAAAATGGGAAAAGGTATCTTCGGGGGGGATTTGGAGGCGTTCTCTCATTTGATATTAAAGGTACAAGAGAGAGTGCCTCAGAGTTTGTGAATTCACTTGAACTGCTTAGCCACCTGGTTAATGTTGGAGACAACAAGACTCTTATCACTCACTTTGCCTCAACTACTCACGCTCAGTTGAGTAAAGAGGCCCTTGCTTCAGCAGGGATAGGTGAAAATACCCTGAGGATATCGCTTGGAATAGAGCATATTGATGATATCAGGAAAGATATCGAACAGGCATTCAGGAGGGCTGGTTTATGATCAGAGAGGTTTTTAAATATAGGGATGGATTTATTTTTGAGAGCGGAGAGAGGCTGGAAGAGCTTGATATTGTTTACCACCATACCGGAAACAGAACGCCGGGTAGAGAGGTTATATGGATTTGTCATGCACTCACGGCCAATTCAAATCCTGAAGAGTGGTGGGATGGCCTTGTTGGCCCGGGAAAACTTTTTGACACTCTGAAATATTATATAATTTGTGCTAATATGATAGGCTCCTGCTACGGAAGTAGTGGCCCTTCAACTCTCTCTCCCTCAGGAGAACCCTATCTGCTCTCCTTTCCTCAAGTGACAGTAAGAGATATTGTAAAAGCACACAATCTGTTAAGAGAGGAGTTAAGGATTGAGAATATTGATCTGATAGCAGGAGGATCTATTGGAGGGTTTCAGGCTCTTGAGTGGAGTATAATGTTCCCCGGGATAATCAGAAATTTGCTGGTTATTGCTTGTAATGCACGAGTTTCCGCCTGGGGTACAGCTTTTAACGAGTCTCAGAGAATGGCTCTTTTTGCAGATAGTACTTTTGCCGAGGCAAAAAACATCAAGGGAGGAGAGAAAGGATTAAGGGGAGCAAGGTCCATCGCACTTATCTCTTACCGCTCTTACAAGGGGTATTATCTTACTCAGTCTGAAAAAGATGAAGATGCCCTGTTTGCAGAGATGGCCTGTAGCTATCAGCAGTACCAGGGTAAAAAACTATCTGATAGATTTGATGCTTACTCCTACTATACTCTGACCAGATCGGTTGACAGCCATAACTGTGGCAGGGGAAGAGGCGGAGTTGAAAAGGCCCTTGATAAGATCATGGCAAATACTGTTGTTGTGGGGATAGATAGCGACAATCTTTTTCCTGTTGAGGAGCAGAAATTACTCCATAAATACATAAAAAATTCTAAATTAGAACTTCTTGAATCTGAATGGGGACACGATGGCTTTTTGCTTGAGTGGGAACAGACCCAAAAGATTGTGAAGCGTCACATAAATTTCATAAGTTAATATGCAAGTACTGAAATTTGGCGGCAGCTCTGTTGCTAACGCCGTAAACATATCCAAAGTAGCAGCAATTACCGCAGAAGCGGTAAAAAAAGACAGGACCATTCTTGTGTTGTCTGCAATAGGTGGCTGTACTGATAGCCTTATTGAGGCAGGCCGGGCTGCCTCCGCTCAGGATTTAAGATATCTCACTATTATTGACAGTCTTGAATCCCGTCATATTGAGATTATTGATGAACTCATTCCAATAGACTTTCGTCCTGCAATTGAGTTAAAGGTCAAGAATATTTTCAATCAACTCAGAGATGTATGCAAAGGAGTATGTTCGCTTAGGGAGTTAAGCCCGGGCTCTCTCGACCTTATAGTGAGTTTTGGAGAGCTGTTATCCACCAGAATTGCCAGCGTCAAATTTACATCAATGGGGATAGGTAATCACTGGGAAGATTCAAGAGATATAGTTAAGACAGTAAAACACGGAGATGTAAATACTGCAGAGATAAACAAGACATACTCCAATATCCGCAAATTGCTAAGCTCAGAAAAATCCAGACTTCATATAATCCCAGGCTTTATATCATCAGATTTGCAAAAGAGAACTACTACACTGGGCAGAGGAGGTTCTGACTATACCGCCTCCCTCTTTGCTGCCGCAGCAGGTGCAAGAGTTCTTCAGATATGGAGCGATGTAGATGGAATGATGACTGCAGACCCAAGAATTGTTCCGGATGCTAAATGCATAAGACATATATCATATAAAGAGGCTCAGGAGTTATCTCATTTTGGGGCAAAGGTTATATATCCGCCTACAATCCAGCCGGCTATAGAGAGCGGAATACCAATTGAAGTAAAAAACACATTTAACCCTCAGGCCCCGGGAACCTATATTGAATCTTCTCCTCCGGAGACCAGAGGAAAAATACGAGGAATATCGGGGAGCAGTAATATAGCTCTTCTCTCAATGGAGGGTAGCGGAATGGTGGGAATCCCGGGCTACTCATCGCGACTGTTTGGAGCACTTGCCGGTGCAGGGATTAATATTATTCTTATTACACAGGCATCCTCTGTCCATACTATGTGCGTAGCAATATCGGAGAGTGATGCTGACAAAGCAAAGGAGGCTGCAGACAGTGCATTTGCTTATGAAATAAGCCTTTCAAAAGTTAATCCTCTTAGCGTGGAGAGAGGTTTTTCAATAATTTCACTTGTTGGAGACGATATGAAGAACCAATCCGGGACAGGGGGTAAGATGTTCAATGCACTTGGAAGCGAAGGGATAAACATTAGGGCTATTGCCCAGGGATCAAGCGAGAAGAATATATCAGTAGTAGTTTCAAGCCAAGATTTCAATGAGGCAATGAGAGCTGTCCATAAAGAGTTTTTTGGAAAGAGAGGGGAGAGAATAAACCTTTTTATTGCAGGATACGGGAGTGTTGCAAAGCAGCTGATCTCTATTCTCTCTGAAAGGGAGGATATTGCAATAGCCGGGATAACCAACAGTCGCAAAATGCTCCTCTCCAAAACCGGAATTGTCCCTGATAAAATTGCAGAGTGGCTGGAGTCAGGGGAGGATGCAGACATTGCAAATTTTCTTTCAAGAGCAGCCGATATGGGTTTAAACAACAGCATATTTGCAGATTGTACTGCCAACGGAGTTGTTGCTTCATCATATTCAGAGTTTGCAATGAAGGGGTTCTCAGTTGTCACATGCAACAAAATTGCCCTTAGCGCTCCTCTTGAGAGCTGGAGCAGAATGAGAGAGAGCTTTGCCTCGTCAGGAAAAAGAATTCTGTACGAGACTACAGTAGGAGCAGCCTTGCCTGTAATTGCGACTATAAAACAGATGGTTCAGTCAGGAGACAGAATTGAGAAAATTGAGGCTATCCTTTCAGGTACACTAAACTACCTGCTCAGTTCATACAACGGGACAGAGAGTATTGCCTCTCTGGTAAGCAGAGCAAAAGAGTTGGGTTACACAGAGCCCGATCCAAGGCAGGACCTCTCCGGAACCGATGTTGGACGCAAAGCCCTTATTTTGAGCAGGGAGATCGGGATTTTAAGAGAGCCGGAAGATGTTGATGTTAAGCCATTCGTTCCTGAAGATGTTGAGAAGCTATATAAAATTGCCGAGGCAAAAGGAGAGAAGCTAAGATATGTTGCAACAATTTCCGGAACCGAATGCAGAGCAGGCGTGCAGTCTCTTCCTGCTGATCATCCGCTCGCTGGCACGAATGGCACAAATAATACTATTATTATAACAAGCCGGGACTATCCCTCACCAATAGTTATATCAGGAGCCGGTGCAGGTGCTAGACAAACAGCAACAGGTCTCTTCAATGATATTCTAATTGCAGGTTTATGAAAGTAGCTGTTATTGGAGCAACAGGAGTGGTGGGGAGGAAGATGACCGAGATTCTCTCGGAACGCAGCTTCCCCATTAGTACCCTTATACCAGTGGCCTCAGAGAGGTCTGTTGGTCAGTTTATTGGAGCGGATAAAATTGTTACTGTTAAAGATGCTTTGGGGATGAAGCCGGATATTGCCCTCTTCTCCGCAGGATCAGATATCTCCCGAGAATGGGCCCCCAGATTTGCAGAGGCGGGATGCCGTGTTATTGACAACTCCTCCTGCTGGAGAATGGATCCAAGGATTAAGCTTATTGTACCAGAAGTTAACGGTTGCGATCTTACCCCCTCAGATATGATTATAGCAAATCCCAACTGCTCTACAATCCAGATGGTGGTTGCCCTGGCCCGTTTACACGATAAACTAAAGATAAAGAGGATAGTCGTTTCAACATACCAGTCAGTCACCGGCAGCGGCCAAAAAGGTATTGCGCAGCTGGAGAGGGAGAGAGCCTCCTCATTAAATCAGATTCCTTCAGCAGAGCAGAGAGGCCATGCATACCCTCACCCTATTGACAAAAACCTGATTCCGCACATAGACTCCTTTACCGATAACGGATACACTAAAGAGGAGATGAAGATGATAAATGAGACACAAAAGATTTTTGGAGATAGTTCAATTGCTGTCACAGCAACTACTGTACGTGTACCGGTTGAGAGAGGTCACTCGGAATCGGTAAATGTAACCTTTGAAAGGGAGTTTGAGATGGAGCAAATTGTAGAGATTTTAAAACAGACTCCGGGAGTGGAGCTACAGGATAATCCGGAACTTAACCAGTACCCCATGCCTTTGTACTCATTTGGAAAAGATCAGGTGTTTGTTGGGAGGGTTCGGAGAGACTTTTCCACACAAAACTCAATTAACCTCTGGATTGTTGCAGATAACTTAAGGCGAGGAGCTGCAACAAATGCAGTAATGATTGCTGAGCAACTCACTCCATTTTGCAAAATTTCTTAACTTTGCAACTCCAGACCCTAAAACTTCACAATGAATACTTATACCGAGAACGAAATCAAAACCCTTGAGTGGAATGAACACATAAGGCGCAGACCAGGAATGTACATAGGAAAGCTTGGAGATGGCTCCTCGCCGGACGATGGTATTTATGTTCTTCTCAAGGAGGTGATGGATAACTCTGTAGATGAGTATGCTATGGGTTACGGAAAACAGATTGTAATCTCAATAAGTGACAAGGTAGTTACAGTAAGAGATTATGGCCGCGGAATCCCGTTGGATTCCCTGATTGTTGCCGCCAGTAAAATGAATACAGGAGCCAAATACGACAACAAAGCCTTTAAAAAATCTGTGGGTCTTAACGGAGTGGGTATAAAAGCAGTTAATGCACTCTCTATTGACTTTAAAATTCAGTCATACAGAGACGGAGAGTCTCAGATGGCAAGATTCAGCAAAGGGATTCTTACAGAGCAGGAGAGGGTGCTTACCTCAGAAAAAAACGGGACTCTTGTAACCTTTCTTGCAGACGAGGAGCTGTTTGGGAATTACATATTCAACTATGAGTTCATTGAGACAATGCTCAGGAACTACTCCTACCTTAACAGCGGTCTGCTTATTAAATTTGACGGTAAGGAGTTTATTTCAAAGAACGGACTACTGGACCTGCTAAATGAGACACTTGTAAAGGAGCCTCTCTATCCCCCCATCTATCTTAAAGGGGATGATATTGAGATAGCGATAACCCATGGAAACGATTACGGAGAGGGTATTTCATCATTTGTTAACGGCCAGTTTACCACACAAGGTGGTACCCATCTTTCGGCCTTCAGAGAGGCGGTATCCAAGACAATAAAAGATTTTTACAAGAGAGATTTTGATCCTGCCGATGTCCGTCAGGGTATGATAGCTGCAGTAAGTATAAAGGTGCAGGATCCGGTATTTGAATCACAGACAAAGACAAAGCTGGGCTCCAAAGAGATGGGTCCCGGAGGGGTAACTGTAAGGAACTTTATCGGGGACTTTCTTAAAGAGAAGCTGGATAACTACCTTCACCGCCATCCGGATACGGCTGATGCCATACTTAAAAAGATTCTGGACTCAGAGAAGGAGAGAAAAGCAATCTCAGGCATACAGAAATTGGCTAGAGAGCGGGCCAAAAAGGCAAACCTGCACAACCGCAAGCTCAGGGACTGCAGAATCCATTATACAGACAAACACGAAAGATCACTGGAGAGTACCCTTTTTATTACAGAGGGGGACTCGGCATCCGGATCAATTACTAAAAGCAGGGATGTTATGACCCAGGCTGTCTTTTCACTAAGGGGCAAACCTCAAAACTCATACGGTCTCTCTAAAAAGATTGTCTATGAAAACGAAGAGTTTAACCTCCTCCAGGCCGCACTTAACATAGAGGATGATATAGAAAACCTCAGATATAATAAAATAGTGATGGCCACAGATGCCGATGTGGACGGTATGCACATCAGAATGCTTCTTCTTGCATTCTTCCTTCAGTTCTTCCCTGATCTTGTAAGGCAGGGACACCTTTATATACTGCAGACACCTCTCTTCCGTGTCAGAAATAAAAAGGAGACAACCTACTGTTATTCAGACGAAGAGCGTGAAAAGGCTATTAAAAAACTCGGCCCCAATCCCGAGATAACCAGATTCAAAGGACTTGGAGAGATCTCCCCGGACGAATTCCGCAACTTCATAGGTGAGACCATCCGCCTGGATCGTGTTCGCCTGGGCAACGATGACAATATTCCGGAACTTCTCGAGTTCTATATGGGCAAAAATACCCCCGACAGACAGAACTTTGTCAGAGCAAATCTTAGGAATGAGGTGGTGTAGCCAGTATCTCTCTTTTGTATTGAGAGGGGTTCATCCCATATTTTGCAGAGAAACACTTTGCAAAAGACCTTGGATTTGGAAATCCTGCCAACTCAGAGATCTCTGCAATACTTTTACTATCGCTTACTGAAGAATCAATTAGCTTTTTTGCATACTTAAGCCTGTAATTATTAATATAATTTACATAGCTTGTCCTCTTTAACTGGAAGCATCTGGATAGATAAGTCCTGTTTGTTCCGGCCCTTCTTGCAAGGAGGTTTATTGAGAGTTGTGAAGATCGGAACAACTCCTCTCTCTCCAGCAGAGCCTCAACTCTTGAAAGTATTTCATCGGCATTAAATAGGGAGGAGGGAATCTCTTTTTTGTTCCCAACATCCATTAAACCAAATAAAAAGAGAACCCTCCTCGAAAATTTTTCTGCAGAAATTTTAAATCTTCTCATCCTGCAAAGACTCATCATCTTTGTTTAGATTTTTTGCATTCTTTTTACACCACTCTGCAGGAGAATCCCCTTTATTCAACCTGAAGGCTACTGCAAAAGTTGCCATACAGCCAAAACCTGCCTTGTCACAAAGCTCTTTCATGCTTATTTTACTGTCCTCCATAAGGAGGCGATCAACCTCTTTCATCCTGTATGTATTTACATACTGATTAAAATTGACACCCATATTATCGTTAATTATCTTTGATAGATAGGTTTTGTTTGTGTAGAGCTTTGTTGCAACATCTTTGATTGATAATTTCTTGTTAAGATATGGCTTTCCTGTCTCAAAATACTGCTCAAGTCTCTCCTTAATCTGGTTATACCTGTAATCCTCTATCCGCTCAGAATTTTCTGCCACTATCTGGTTAACCCTATCCTCTCCCTTATCGTACAGTGGTGCTAAAACCAAGTCCTCTTGTGACATTCTGTATGCTGCCGTTGCGGAAAGTATAGTGAATGTTAAAAGAGATGGGAACATCAGAGAATTTGATGCGGTAAACAAAATATTAACCAGTGAAATTAAAAATATGGTCACTCCGGTAATAAAAAGAGTGAAACGCAGCAATTCGCATCTGACCGCAAATGGATCTTTCATTAATTTTTTGATATGAATACAATAGCTGCAAGTGAATCCAGTTACTCTGAAGATTAGATAAACCAATACTGAAACACCGGACAGCAGTATAACAATAAAAGGTATTTGTGACCCGGTATGAATAAGAACAGAGGTGGAAATGTTTATTATTGACAGCGGAATAAGGGTATAAAAGATCTCTTTTGCCGCAAAAATTCTCCTGCCTGTTACCGAATACAGATATAATACAAGAGGGTAAACAAGCTGAGTAATTAACATAATACTCGAAAAATCGTACAGAGCATCCTCACTCTTATTTATATCCAGGATCTGTCTAAGGATGAGAACAACTGCATTTGCTAAAAATGAAACAGCAATAAGTTTTCTTCTGTCGTCGCCCCTCTCCCTCTTAATTTTATATAACTGAGTATGGAAAATTAGAAAAATACCTATCGTCAAAAAGACGATTAAGGAGAAGAATTCAAATGATGTGTTGAAAAATCCGGTTAAATTGTTTATTGTATTCATATATAGTAGTTTATGTTTTCAAATTTACAAAAGGATTTGAAATCACAAAATTTTAAACACCTTAAATTGAATAATTTATACGATTTTAGAAAAAATATATATACATCATCCGCTTTTTGATGCAAAATGGTGTAATTGATGCATTATCAGACTATAGCAAATATGTTCACCCGCAATTTATTTTACGCCACAGCGAGGGGGATGCTTAAAAATTTTAATATTTTTATTACAAATCATAACTTCTTTACCTACATTTGCGGCCGAAAATTCAATAGATATGTACCATCAGGCAACAGAAATACGAAGAGAGTTATTGTGGAGAGTTTGCGAATTGAGTTTCAGCGGAAAGCTGGAGGAGGAGATAGACAGAATACCGCTAATAATGCGGCCAAGAATTACAGAGTTAAGTCGTTGTTGTGTCCATAAGGACAGGGCGGTGATTAAATACAGGGTGATGACCATACTGGGCTTTAATGTAACAGACGAGACAGATGAACTTACCAGGCTCAGCGAATACGCTAAGATGTCAGGCGAGCGCAAGGATTTTACAGATGTAATGCTCACAGTAGTAGATGAGGCCTGCAGCTCCTGCGTTAAACAGAACTATACAGTAACAAACCTGTGCAAGGCTTGTGTGGGTCATCCCTGCACTTACGCATGCAATAAAGGTGCTGTAAAGATTAATGGGCACGCAGTAATAGACCCGGCTCTCTGCGTAAACTGCGGAAGATGTTTGGTAGCTTGTCCCTTCCACGCAATCGTATATACACCCGTCCCCTGTGAAGAGGCCTGCCCGGTTGGAGCAATTTCAAAGAACGAGAGGGGGGTTGAAGTTATTGACTGGAGTAAATGTGTGTTCTGCGGGAAGTGTAAAGAGGCCTGCTCATTTGGAGCCATTATGGAGAAGACATACCTTGTTCAGATTGCACAGGAGATGAAAGATCCCACAAGGAAACTAGTTGCAATGGTTGCCCCGGCCCTTGCCGGCCAGTACGATCAGCCCTACGGGAAGATACTGGCAGCTGTGAAGGCCAGCGGATTTGACGAGGTTGTTGAGGTTGCAATGGGAGCAAATGTTACCTCCAGGAACGAGGCCGATGAGTGGGAGGAGCGTGTAAAGGAGGGTGGAGCCCCTTTTATGACAACATCCTGTTGTCCATCATATAAAGCGTGGGCTGAGAAAAATCTTCCGGATCTTTTGCCGTATATTTCTCACACAAGAACCCCCGCCTCTTACACAGCAGAGCTTGTAAAAAAATCACAGCCTGATTCTGTAACGGTATTCATAAGCCCCTGTATAGCAAAGAGGGTGGAGGGTTTCTACGATTTAAATGTTGACTATGTTATCACATTTGAGGAGCTGGATGCAATTATAAAGGCAAGGGGTATTGATATCGCCTCCTGTGAACCTCTTGAGCTATCTGCAGAAATTGAGAAAAGTGGCCGCTATTATGCAAAAACAGGCGGAGTGGCAGCATCGGTGGCACAGTATCTGCATGATTCCGGGTCATACAAACCAATGGTCATAAACGGACTTGACAAAGAGTCTGTGAAGTTCCTGAGGGGTATTGTGCAGAGTGGCAAGACTGATGCAAATATGATTGAGGTTATGATGTGCCAGGGGGGATGTGTGAACGGATGCAGCACTATATCGGATTATAAAGCGGCCACAAGAAGGCTCGGTAAAATATAGAAGTTATGAAACGGGATCTTGTAATTTACACTGAGAAGATTAACTGCCAGGATTGTTACAAATGCATCAAGGTATGTCCCGTAAAATCAATTAAGGTAGAGGACTTTAGCGCCTCAGTCATAAATGATACCTGCATCTATTGCGGTCAGTGCATAAACGCCTGCCCGGCCGGTGCAAAAAAATACAGAGAGGAGCTGGATACGGTCAGGGATTGGCTCAATCACGGTTATGATGTTATTGCCTGTCTGGCTCCCTCTTTTGTTTCTGATTTTGACAATGTAACATTTGTCAATTTTATCAAGGCATTTCACGCAATGGGATTCACCGGGGTCTCAGAGACAGCACTTGGTGCCGATGTAGTTGCCAAAGCCACAGCTGCCCATCTTGATAAACAGGAGGGTGGCGTACTTCTTGCAACATGCTGTCCATCAGTTGTGAACTACATTAAAATTTACTATCCGGAACTTGAAGGTCACCTTGCCCCTTTTGTTTCACCTATGATTGCCCACGCCAGGATGCTGAGAGCCTCCGGCAGAAGGGATTCAAAACTTGTCTTTATTGGCCCTTGTATTGCTAAAAAGCAGGAGGCCGATGTTTACGGGGATGAGATTGATGCCGTCCTCACATTTGATGAGTTCCGTGAACTGATGGATGCAGAGGGTGTAAACTTCTCGGATATGGAGAGGATAGAGCTTCCGGATGATTTTGTTATAGGAGCCTCTGAGAGAGCAGGACTCTTTCCAGTAGACAGCGGAATGATAAGCACGATGTGCGGAGAGATAAGACCCGTAGATCAGGGCTATATGAGTTTTTCAGGGATGAATTCAGTAATGGAGATATGCGGAGAGCTCTCATCCTGGAGTCCTGATAAAAGGGTATTTATTGAACTGATGGCCTGCGAGGGTGGCTGTATAAAGGGTCCCGCAACTGCAAAGAACCCGGGTGTTGCAGCAAAGAGAAACAGACTGCTCAACGACTTTGATATCTTTAAACGATCAGGTCTGGCGCTGCCCTTAGTTTACAGCGAGATTGACATCTCAAACAGTAAATACAAAATTCCATACAAAATTAATTGCCTTCACAGCGAAGAGGAGATTAAGGCGGTTCTGGTCTCTATGGGCAAACAGAATAAATCGGATGAGCTTAACTGTTCCGGCTGCGGATATGATAATTGCAGAGCCTATGCACTTGCAATTCTTGAGGGTAAGGCAGAGAGGGAGATGTGCATTTCCCAGATGAGGAGAGAGGCTCAAAACCAGGCATCCATACTACTTCGCAAAATGCCGTACGGAGTTGTGCTCGCAGATGAAAATCTCAGAATTGTTGATGCAAATGATAAATTTATTGAGATGGGGGGCAGCGAGATACAGATGATATCAGAGGCTTTGGGAGGTTTGAGCGGTGCAGACCTGAAAAAGGTTATAACCTACCATAAATACTTTGCTGCTGTACTCTCTTCCGGTGAAGAGAACCGGGAGTTTGACATAAGAGAGGATGGCCGCAATCTCTCACTTTCAATTATTTCAATACAGCCACACAAACTGGTTTGCGGAGTTATTCAGAACATGGATGACTCTCAGGTTATAAAGGATATAATTTCTGACAAGATAAAGGAGGTTATAAGACATAATGCGGAATCTGTTCAGCGCATTGCATATATTCTTGGTGAAAGCGCCTCTTTTACGGAGAGTGTCCTTAATTCCGTTGTAGAGAAGAAGAGGTAACACAATTAAAAGGCAGACTATGTTTTTTGGTGAAGAGGAGGATCAGTTTTTCATTGAGATAGCCCACACACAGGAGTTTAAAAACGGAAATGTAGTGGGAGGCGATACTTTTCTCTCAAAAAGCATCTCCGGCGGGGAGCGTTTTGGGGCGGTCCTCTCTGACGGATTGGGCAGCGGAATAAGGGCAAATGTTCTCAGCACCCTTACCGCCTCAATGGCGATGAACTATATGCTCCACAAAAGACCTCTCACAGAGTCCTTAAGTACTATACTGGACACTCTTCCGGAGGATGCCGGTGAAAAGATAAGTTACGCCACCTGCTCAATGTTTGATATTGACAGAAACGGAGAAGCGCACATTGTAGAGTACGACAACCCTGACTACATCCTGCTTCGCGGAAACAGACACTTTGAGACCCGCAAAAAATCGGCAAAAATAAAGACCCGCCAGGGAATTCGCTCAATGCTGGAGAGCAGGGTTATGCTATTTAAGGGAGACAGACTTATATTCCTCAGCGACGGAGTTACCCAGAGCGGACTCGGCACAACTCAGTACCCCGCAGGATGGGAGAGAGCAGGAGTGATCTCCTTCCTTGAAGATTTTGTTACAAAACATCCCGAGGTCTCGGCAAAGGATCTCTCAAAAATAGTTATGCAGAAGGCTTTGCACAATGATCTCTTCATTTCCAGGGATGACATCACCTGCGCGGTTGTCTATTTGAGGGCACCAAGAAAAATGCTTATTTGCACAGGTCCCCCTTTTGACAAAGAGAGAGACAAAGAGATGGCTCAAATATTTGACACCCATCCGGGCAAAAAAATTGTATGTGGCGGAACCACAGCACATATACTCTCAAGAGAGCTTGGGAGGAGGGTGACAGGTGATGGGAGGCAGCAGGTAAAGACCACTCTTCCATCCACAGCAAGAATGGAGGGTGCAGACCTGGTCACAGAGGGTATTCTCACATTAGGACACCTTGCAGATCTCCTTCAGAACTGGAGGGAGGGGAGTAAACCGGAGGAGTCCCCCGCAGGAGATATACTTAAACTAATTTTACAGAACGATATTATTGACATTCTCATGGGTACCCGAATAAATGAGGCCCACTATGACCCCTCTCTCCCTGTAGAGATGGAGATCCGCAGAAATCTTGTTAGAAGACTAAAGGTGCTTCTTGAGGGTAGTAACTTTATGAAGAGGGTCAGAATAAAATATATCTAGTATCTTTATAAAAACATTTTTATGAAAAGATACTGCCTCTTTGCCACCATTCTCTTCATTACATTACAAACAGAGGCGCAGGAAAAAATCTGCCACTCAACAGACCTCCTCAGTGAATGGACATTTACCCGCGGCATTGAAGGGCCTGCTGTTGATACAGCCGGAAACCTCTACGCAGTAAACTTTGCCCGGCAGGGGACTATTGGTGTGGTTACACCTGATGGTACAGCCTCCCTCTTTGTCGTACTCCCTGACGGCTCTGTGGGAAACGGAATCAGGTTTGACAAGAGCGGATTTATGTACATTGCCGATTATCCCCGCCACAATATATTAAAGGTAGACCCTTCGACAAAAGAGATATCTGTATTTGCCCACGAACCGGCGATGAATCAGCCCAACGATATTGCTATCTCTCCTGTTTCCGAGATCTTATATGCCAGCGACCCCGCCTGGAGAGATTCCACAGGAAAGTTATGGATGATAGACAGAGCAGGAAAAGTAACACTGCTGGAGGAGAATATGGGTACAACCAACGGTATAGAGGTTAGCCCAGACGGAAAGAGGCTTTATGTAAATGAGTCAATACAGAGAGTTGTCTGGGTTTATAAGATTCGCAAAGACGGAACAATTGGCAATAAAAAAATATTTAAAAAATTTCCTGACTACGGAATGGATGGTATGAGGTGCGATTCAAAGGGAAATCTTTACATAACCAGACACGGGAAGGGTACTGTGGCCCTCTTTTCACCACGCGGAAAATTGATTAAAGAGTTTATTCTCAAAGGTAAACTCTGCTCAAATATTGTCCTCTCAAGGGATGAAAAGCTGGCATTTATAACTATGGCAGACCGGGGAATGTTTGAAATAATTGAAATAAAATCTTCCATCAAGTAAAGAAAGTTTACAAAGTGTAAAAAAATAATTTACAAAATGCTTGTTTTGTAAAATTTCTTTTTTTAAATTTGCTCTCAGAAACAAGGGAGCAATGAAAACAAATCTTAAAATAAAATTCCTGACAGCCCTCTCGGCAGCGATGCTTCTCTCTTTGGCTGCTATCTCTCAGGTTAAGGTTACCGGTCATGTTTTCGCAGAAGTTGTTGAATCAGTAAGCGCAAAATCAAACGCCGTTACAAATCTCACAGCCAATGTTACCTCAGCAGGTGCAAACGATAATCTTAATCTTGGTTCAGTTACCCTTTCAACCGGATCACACCTCTCTTATAATGTAATGATGACAAACGCCAATCTTTCCGACTCCAGAGGCGAAAAAATAGATATGGAAATTTACTCAGCAGGCAGCTCCCGTTCAACCGTAGAAATTAAAGGAAAAGCAATATTAGCAGACAACCAGCAGAGCGGCCTTTACAAAGGTTCATATACAATGGTTTTTGCATATAATTAAATATCAGAAGCAAGTTAGTTTTTTATCAACCACTCGAGGCTGGCCAAATGGGTTAGCCTTTTTTTTAATATTTCATGAACCAATGTTTTCCTAAGCTGATACAGATAAGCAGATACCATTATATGTTATCAATAATATACAGGTATATAACTATATTTTCACACATCTGAAAATAGGTTTGACAGGGATATTCGTATATGTGCTTAAAAAATAAGTAATTGCAAATTGCTTTTTGAAAAACTTTTTTTAAAACCAATTTTCAAATATCTAACTTCCTATTAGATAAATAAATATCCCCCTCAAACCCTCGCCCGCCTCCCGCCAATTCACCGCCACTAACCAAGTTTATAAGGTGCTTCGCAGGTTTAGCCATAAGGCACAAGTTATTCTCACTGCCAGGGTTATTTACGCGCACCACAAGTCTGTAACCAGCTTGCGAAATGAGCGGGAAATAACCCGAGCTTCCGCTGCGGGAAATGACTTTTACACAGATCAACGACGCATACCCGCATAAATATAATAGGTATATAATATTAAAACAGGTTATTTGGTCCTTCTGTTTCCTGTTAAAAAGTTTTTTCCTGGTTTAAAATTTTACAGTGGTGTAAAGATTTTTTCACTTGAAAACAGGGGTAAAACTATTTTTAGAAATTTTCAGTTGTTTGTGAGGTTTTGTAATGCAAAGACAGACAGATAGATGAGAGGTTTAGTATAAGAATATCAATCATCGTGCCATAAAATTAAATGTTAACGGCACACTTTGTGATTTATAAAGGGCAGAAGCAAAATTGAAAACATAAAAAACTAAAAAAATAACAATCATGAAAGCAATCAAATTTTTCGCAATCGCAATTCTTTTCTCAGGCGTATCAGTAATGGCAAGTGCCCAGAACCCCAAAGCTACAGGTGAAGCAAGCGCATCAGCAACAATCGTAACACCAATCTCTATATTATGGCAACGTGATCTGGCTTTTGGTAATATCATAGCTAGTGCAGAAGGTGGATCAGTTACTGTAAATCCAGACGGAGCAATCGATCATTCAGGTGTTAAAGCTCCATCAATAGCAGGTATTACTTCATCTGCTTCGTTTAAAGTAGATGGAATGGCAGATGCTACTTACGCTATTACACTCCCTGCTGATAACGCAGTTATTTTGAAGAAAGACGGAAAATCAACAGTTGCTACAGAGCAGATGAAATTAACAGGCTTTAGTAATAATGCCACAAAAAAACTTACAGGAGGAACAGAGACTTTTGAAGTTGGAGCTACACTGAATGTAGTTGCTGGTCAAGTAGCAGGCGATTATACCGCTACCTTTAATGTAATAGTAAACTACAACTAGTCTTCCATAGACATCTAACGACGATACACTGCCCCACTCCGGACAGTGTATTGTTGCAGATAGTGGGAGCGAGAGATATGAGGATTAAAGGATCAAACGGACAACTATCAAATAATAAAGAACAAATAACAAAAAGAGAAGTCATAAGATATGAAGGCAAGGATTATATATAAGTTACTGGTGGCATCTTCACTCTTTGTTCTTGGTTTTTCCATACATGGCAGATCCCAGGCTAGCGTAACGGCTACCGCTACGGCAGAGGTTATTGAGGCTCTCAGGGCCGCTGAGGTAGCAGCGTTGAACTTTGGCAGGTTCTCACCTGAGACCGCCGGTGGCGAGATACGGATCACTCCTGATGGCGTAAGGATGTCCCAGGGGACAGTTACATTGAGCGGGGGTCAGTATAACCCTGCTAGCTTCCAGCTTGCGGGCCAGAGTGACGCTACGGTATCCATAAGTTTACCACAGAGCTCTACTATTTTAACCAATCTTTCCACGGGTAAGACCATGGAGGTTGTCAGGTGGGAGGCTAATAATGTAACGAGTATAGGCACTGGTGTTCTAACCAAGGGGTCATTGGTTCTTAGCATAGGAGCTACCTTGAGGGTAGGCACTATAGCAGACAACCCTGTAGGACAGTATAGCGGAAGTTATGTAATAACTTTCTCGTATAACTAGGATATATAAGGTTTAGATTGCGTTCCATGATTGGGCGGCCGCGAGGTCGCCTTTTTGTTATAGATATCCTATCAACAATAATTGATTGATATTTAATACAAAAACAGTCAATTTGGTTTAGCTGTTTTCTGTTAAAAAGAGATCTTTTTTGGTTTAAAATTTTACATTGCTGTAAAGAATTTTTCACTTGAAAAGAGGCGTAAAAGTATTTTGAAAGATTTTAAGTGTTTTGCCAAGTTTTATAACTAGAAGAATAACAAGCACATAGTAGATATTATGTAATAATATCAATCATCGTGCCATAAAATTAAATGTTAACGGCACACTTTGTGATTTATAAAGGGCAGAAGCAAAATTGAAAACATAAAAAACTAAAAAAATAACAATCATGAAAGCAATCAAATTTTTCGCAATCGCAATTCTTTTCTCAGGCGTATCAGTAATGGCAAGTGCCCAGAACCCCAAAGCTACAGGTGAAGCAAGCGCATCAGCAACAATCGTAACACCAATCTCTATATTATGGCAACGTGATCTGGCTTTTGGTAATATCATAGCTAGTGCAGAAGGTGGATCAGTTACTGTAAATCCAGACGGAGCAATCGATCATTCAGGTGTTAAAGCTCCATCAATAGCAGGTATTACTTCATCTGCTTCGTTTAAAGTAGATGGAATGGCAGATGCTACTTACGCTATTACACTCCCTGCTGATAACGCAGTTATTTTGAAGAAAGACGGAAAATCAACAGTTGCTACAGAGCAGATGAAATTAACAGGCTTTAGTAATAATGCCACAAAAAAACTTACAGGAGGAACAGAGACTTTTGAAGTTGGAGCTACACTGAATGTAGTTGCTGGTCAAGTAGCAGGCGATTATACCGCTACCTTTAATGTAATAGTAAACTACAACTAGTCTTCCATAGACATCTAACGACGATACACTGCCCCACTCCGGACAGTGTATTGTTGCAGATAGGGGGAGAGGTGAAAGAGGCGAGACTAATCAGACAGACAAATAACAAAGAACAAATAACAAATAACAAAAAGAGAACATAAGATATGAATGCAAGGATTATATATAAGGTACTGGTGGCAGTTTCACTCTTTGTTCTTGGTTTTTCCATACATGGCAGATCCCAGGCTAGCGTAACGGCTACCGCTACGGCAGAGGTTATTGAGGCTCTCAGGGCCGCCGAGGTCGCAGCGTTGAACTTTGGCAGGTTCTCACCTGAGACCGCCGGTGGAGAGATTCGGATCACTCCTGATGGCGTAAGGATGTCCCAGGGGACAGTTACATTGAGCGGGGGTCGGTATAATCCGGCCAGTTTTCAGTTGGCGGGTCAGAGTGATGCTACAGTAACAATAAATTTACCACAAACCTCCACTATCTTGACCAACCTCTCCACAGGCAAGACCATGGAGGTTGTCAGGTGGGAGGCTAATAATGTAACGAGTATAGGCACTGGTGTTCTAACCAAGGGGTCATTGGTTCTTAGCATAGGAGCTACCTTGAGGGTAGGCACCATAGCAGACAACCCGGTAGGGCAGTATAGCGGAAGTTATGTAATAACTTTCTCGTATAATTAATTTTTTGTACTTTTGAATATGTTGAAAATCAAGAATAAACTCTCTTTTTTTGTGATTCTAACCATTTTGCATTGTTCAAGTGGTTATAATCTTTATTCACAAGACAATAGTGCCTCTCTTAATTCAAATATATATGCCACCATATTGACAAAAAAACCAGGAGATCTTTACTCAATTCAAAAATTAATTGATCTTAATTTTGGAGTCATTGCTGTTACATCTTCATCCGGCTCTTTTTCAATAAATCCACAAACTAATGTTTCAACAAGTACAGGAGGGGTTGTTCCTCAACCCTCTTTAAGAACAAGAGCGGAGTTTTTAGTTAAAGGGAAACAGAATCAGCCGTTCACCATATCAGTTAATCAATCTTCGATTGTTTTACAAAATACACAAAACTCGGCTAATACGGTTACTGTAAATCTGACAAATTTTAGTATTGGATATTTTAGTAATGTTGGCGAGGCGCATTTTTATGTAGGAGGAACTCTAAATGTTGATGCAAATCAGCCAAAGGGTACTTACACAGGAACATTTGTAGTCAATTTAAACAACAACTGATGTTAAATTTTTTAATATATTTGATTCAATATTTAAAACTAAGCATTATGTACCCTAAAACGAAAAATGTTCCTTTTATAAATTTTATCTCTCTGCTAATTTTTATGGTTTTTACAGCATCTTTATTTGCTCAGGGAGATTTGCTGATTACACCCAGAAGGGTTGTCTTTGAGGGGAATAAAAGGGTTGAAGAGTTGAATCTTTCTAATACAGGCAGAGATACGGCTACCTATAATGTCTCTTTTGTACAGTACAGAATGACAGAGGATGGTTCATTTCAGGAGATCACAGAACCGGATCCGGGTCAGAATTTTGCAGATAAAAACCTGCGCTTCTTTCCAAGGAGTGTAACTTTGGCTCCGGGAGAAGCTCAGACAGTGAGAATGCAGGTAATAAACAGAGAGAGACTGGCACCGGGAGAATACAGATCACATGTATACTTCAGAGCTGTACCCAAAGAGGGGGCATTGGGTATGGAGGATGCAAATGCAGATACAGCGGCGCTTAGCATAAGGCTCATACCAATATTCGGTATCACAATTCCAATAATAATAAGAACAGGGGAGAATAGTACCAGGGTTACCCTTTCTGATCTGGCTCTTAGTCAGGTTAATGATACCACAAAGGTGCTCAGCATTACATTTAACAGAACAGGTAATATGTCTGCTTATGGTGATATTAGAGTTACACATATTGCACCTGATGGAACAAATACCCCAGTAGGGGCAGTAAATGGTATTGCAGTTTATACTCCAAATACAACAAGGAAATTTAATTACCTGCTAGATAAAAATATTCCGGTAAACTTAGGTTCCGGAACAATTAAAGTAGAATATTACTCACAGAGTGACAGAAATCCTGAAAAGCTATCAGAAGCTCTGCTTAATTTAAAATAATAAAAATGAGGAGAGGAGTAATTTTATCTTTTTTAATGCTTTTGATTTTCAACATTTCCTGGTCGCAACTAAGACTTGTGCCGGGAAGCATTGAGGAGATGAATTTTGGTGTATTCTATAAGACCGGCAGCGGGCAGGCTACAATAACTATAAATCCCGCTTCCCCTGCCAGTTCATCATACTCTGGAGTTGTATATGATGATATCTCCACAATTAAACCATTTACATTCAGAATTGAGAAAACTGCGCTTGAAAAATTAACAATAATAATCCAAAAAGGAAGAGGTGGTGGCGAACTTCAATCACAGGATATACAAAGATCTGGTAGATTATATGTAACTCCAAACAGCTATACGATTTATGCAGAGGGAGATGTTCTGGAGAGTTACACTCAGAATAAGATTAACTTCCGTGAGGGAAGAGGATTTGTAACAGTCAGAGTTGGGGCTAAACTCAGCATTCCAAATAATGCGATTGAAGCAGATTATATCTCGACTGGACAATATATTCTCAACTACTGGACAAACTGGCAGTATTTACCCTAATGGGCACATTTAAATGATTGTCTTCAGGAGATTTCTCAAAAATATTCTGCTCTTAATTCTTGTTTTAACACAGGCTTCTGTTCTATCCTATTCACAGGAGGAGTCCTATGAATTTGACGAATTATCGGTCTTCCTCTCAATCCCCAGAGTGGGCTCTGCCGAGGTTCCTGCGGCAATTAAAAACAGTGAGGCCTACCTCTCGGTAACGGACCTCTTCACATATCTCAAAATAAAAATTGATTACACACCGGGTTTTGATGAGGTGACAGGATTCATTGTCTCCCCGGATGCTCAGTACATAATATCAAGACCGGGGAATAAAATTATTTACCAAAAAAAGGAGTATCAGTTAACATCTGAGGACTTTATCCGGACAGAGAGCTCTCTCTATATAAGGGCAAAGGTCTTTGGGGATGTCTTTGGACTGGGAATGTCATTTAATTTTCGCTCCCTGTCGGTTACTCTTAATACTCAGGTTGAACTACCAATTATCAGGGAGATAAGGCTGGAGGAGATGCGGAAAAACATAAGCAAGATTCAGGATGATGTCACCCCTGATACCACTTACAGGATGAAGAGGTCGCTTATTCATGCCGGCAACTTCGACTGGAATGTGAACTCAAACCAGCAGATTGGGGGAAATGTGAGCACAAGGTTTAATGTAAGAGCGGGAACTCAGTTATTGGGAGGTGAAGCTAATTTCACACTGAATTTTGATACAGATAATCCATTTGACCTGAGACAGCAGGACTATTTATGGCGCTATGCCAACAATAACAATAAGGTTATAAGGCAGCTTACACTGGGAAGAGTCTCCTCATCCGGGAAGGTGAGCCTGGGTGCTCCGCTTGTTGGTGCCCATATAACAAATGCACCCACTACATACCGCCGCTCTTTCGGCACATATATACTAAGCGATATGACGGAGCCGGGGTGGATGGTGGAGCTGTATGTAAACAATATTCTTGTTAACTATATGCAGGCCGATGCCTCCGGCTTCTTTAGCTTTGAGGTTCCTCTGGTATATGGCGAGACCAATGTTAAATTGCAGTTTTACGGTCCTTACGGCGAAGAGAGGTCTGAGGACAGGATACTCTCAATACCATTTAATTTCCTTCCTAAAGGGACATTGGAATATAACCTTACTGCGGGTGTAACAGAGGACTCACTTATGGCTAAATATGCGAGGGCAGATATTAATTATGGTTTTGGAAGAAGCCTTTCAGGAGGGGCAGGGGTGGAATTTTATTCAGCCCTCTCTGAAAATAAATTTATGCCTTATGTAAGATCTTCGTTGAAGATTCTGCCGGAGATGCTTCTAAATGCAGAATATGTCTATAAGGTTAAGTTTGAGTCTGTTCTAAGTTACAGAATTGCCAAAAATCTTAACATTGAGTTAAATTATCTCAAATATAACAAAGACCAGAAGGCATTCCCAACGAGCACTCTGGAGGAGAGAAAAGTATCTCTGGCTCTTCCTATAAGAGGCAAAAGCTTCTCTATGTTTGCAAGAGTGGCTGCAATGCAGCTGATTCTGCCAAATGCAAATACCTTTGCAACTGAGATGGTTCTCTCCGCAGGATTCAGAAGTTTTTCGGCAAACCTCTCTACGCAAGCAAGATTTTTTACGGGCTCTTCTCCCTTTGTTTACAGCGCCCTCTCAATGGCTTTCAGACTACCCGCAGGGTTTATTGTAACTCCGCAAACGCAATTTAATTACACTTCAGGCTCTTTTGTCAATGCAAAGGTATCTGTTGACAAACAGTTCTCCAGAATAGGATATGCTAACCTTTCATATGAGCAGAACTTCTCATCAAAAACATCAAATATTGAACTTGGAATGAGATTTGAACTATCGTTCGCAAGATTCTCTGTAAATGCAAGGAAGAGCGGCAAAAACTACTCATTCTCAGAATCTGCCGGGGGTGGTGTTATTGTTGATGCAAAGAACAAATATGTAGCTTTCAGAAACAGAGGTTCGGTAGGAAGAGGCGGAGCAATAATTATTCCGTTCCTTGACATAAACTGCAATGGAGTAATGGATGAAGGGGAGAGTGCAATCAGCGGTATATCTGCCAGGGTTAGTGGCGGTATTTCACAGTTTGACGAGAAGAGTTCAACAATCAGAGTTACAGATCTGGAGCCATATACTATTTATAATATAGAGGTTAGTGCCAGCTCAACAGAAAATATTTCGTGGCAGATTCCATTTAAGGTAATAGGGGTTGAGGCCGAACCAAACAAAATGAAGAGGGTTGAGATTCCTGTATTCCCGCTGGGAGAGGCCTCCGGTATGGTTAATATAAAGAGAGGGAAGTCAACTGAGCAGGGTCTGGGCAGAATTATTGTTAAGTTCTTCACCAAGGATGGTAACATGATTAAGTCAGTTCTCTCAGAACCGGATGGCTACTACAGCTTCCTTGGTCTAAAACCGGGTGAGTACTACGCTTCTCTTGACTCTGTACAGATTGGCAAACTTGAGATGGATGTCTCAGAAATGACTATTCCATTTACAATACAACCTTCATACGACGGAGACCTTGTTGGGGGGCTTGACTTCACTCTTCTGAAGGAGGAGGTTGCAGTTCCGCAGCCTGCCACACAACCGGCTCCACAACCATCTCCTCAGACGGTTCAGCAACAGACAGTTCAGCAACAGGCTATTCCGCAGCTGGCACCAAAACCCGCTCAAATTGTAGGATTCAGAGTGCAGATCTATGCCTTTAATGTTCCTATGAGAGATAAAGAGGTACTGGCTAAAATTATGAGATTTGTGCCTGATTTAAAAATTGAGGAGATTAAGTACCCTGATGGGGTTTACAGATATGTTTCGCAATCTTTTGCTAATAGAGCAGAGGCTCAAAAGATAATCGGCTCCTTGAGGAGAATTGGTTATAAGGATACATTCATAAGGGAAGATTAACTACTCCTGTTCAAGTTTGTATTTCTCAATCTTGGCGTTAAGAGTAGGTCTCGTAATTTCAAGTATTCTTGAAGCCTCAATCTTGTTCCATCTTACCTCGTCAAGAACTCGTTTAATGTAATCCTTTTCAATATCGGCAAGACTTCTGAGTTCAAACTTCTGGTTGAACTCCTGAGATCCCTCAGTTGCCCTTTGATTAATCTTTATATTTTCAACCTCAAGTACATCATTCTTTGACATCACAATCGCCTGCATTATGGTGTTTTCAAGCTCTCTCACATTCCCCGGCCAAGTGTGCTGCTGAAGCATTTCTATTACGCCGTCCCCTATCTTAGTAACATTTTTATTGAATCTTTTGTTCAGTTTTGTAAGGAAGTGGATGGTGAGATCCTTTATATCCTCTCTGCGCTCTCTAAGAGGTGGTAGCTGTACAGTAAATACCTTTAACCTGTAATAGAGGTCCTCTCTGAATTTGCCCTCCTCAATCAGCTTTTCCAGTTTCTTGTTTGTTGCAGCAATAATCCTTGCCTGCATAGGGAGAGTTGTTTCGCCTCCAACTCTTTCAAATTCAAGTTCTTGAATAACGCGGAGAAGTTTTACCTGTGTGTTGGGGCTAATTTCAGAAATCTCATCTAGGAATATGGTTCCATCCTCTGCCAGTTCAAATTTTCCCTTTTTGGTCTTTAATGATCCCGTAAATGAACCCTTTTCGTGGCCAAAAAGTTCACTTTCCAGCAAAGTCTCAGTTAATGCACTACAGTTAACAACCACAAGCGGTTTGTCTCTTGTTATACCTGAGTAGTGAATTAGTCTTGCAATTAGCTCTTTACCTGTTCCGGACTCCCCCTCAATAAGTATATTAACTTTATTAAGAGAGACCCTTCCTATATTTTTGAATATATCCTTTATCTGCGGAGACCTCCCAATAAGGATGTTCTCCTGTATTTTTTTGTCAATAGATATACCCTCTGTTAATACCTGGTCGTGTTTCTTGCTGCTGATTACAGAATTAAGTGCGCTGGCAACAACCTCTTTTAACTGAGGAGTGTTGATTGGTTTCTCCAGAAAATCAAATGCACCCAGCTGGATGGATTTTATTATGAGAGCAATATCTCCAAATCCGGTAAGCATAATAACCGGAACTGCAGGCTGAAGGTTACGGATCTCTGAGAGAACTCTCAATCCATTCATAACAGGCATCTGATAATCAGTAAGAACAAGGTCCGGTTTGTTAGCTTTAAAGGACTCCAAACCTTGAGCACCATCTTCAGCTTCAAATACTTCGTATCCGCTTCTGCTGAGAATTTCCCTGATTATTCGTCTGCTTATCTTATCATCTTCTACAACAAGAATTTTTTCCATAAAATCAGCGCATTATATCGCATTCAAATATACGAAAAAAAGAGTCTGCAAATATGCAGACTCTCAAAAAGAATATTTATTTTTTTGTTATTCGAACTTCTGCAGAAGCAGTTCCATAAGTTTAACAGAGGCTGCGGAAACAGATGTTCCCGGGCCAAATATTGCAACTGCTCCGGCTTTATAGAGTGCATCATAGTCCTGTGCCGGGATTACACCACCCACAATAACCATAATATCCTCACGGCCAAGCTTTTTCAATTCGCTAACAATTTGCGGTACAAGAGTTTTATGACCGGCTGCAAGAGAGGATACCCCTACAACATGCACATCATTCTCAACAGCCTGTTTTGCTGCCTCTTCAGGAGTCTGGAACAGCGGACCCATGTCCACATCAAATCCACAATCGGCATAACCAGTTGCTACTACTTTTGCTCCGCGGTCGTGGCCGTCCTGGCCAAGTTTTGCAATCATAATACGAGGCTGGCGACCCTCTTTTTTAGCAAATTCAACAACAAGCGATTTTGCCTTTTCAAATTCGCTGTCGTTTTTAACTTCACTTGAGTAAACACCTGTATTCATACGAATTATTGCTTTGTACCTTCCGGCTACCTCTTCGCAGGCGTCAGAGATTTCGCCAAGTGTTGCGCGAACCTTTGCTGCCTCAATTGCAAGTTCCAGCAGGTTTCCTGTTTTATTGGCGGCTGCCTCTGTAATAGCTGCAAGAGCTGCCTTAACTTTAGACTCATCACGGTTTGCGCGAAGCTCTTTTAATCTTGCGATTTGAGATTCACGAACCTTTGTGTTGTCAACATCCAGAATCTCAAGAGGATCTTCCTTGTCAAGTCTGTATTTGTTAATACCAACAATTGTATCAAGTTTAGAGTCAATTCTTGCCTGTTTACGGGCAGCTGCCTCCTCAATTCTGAGTTTAGGGATACCGGTCTCAATAGCCTTTGACATTCCGCCAAGCTTCTCAACCTCTTCAATATGGCTCCATGCCCTTTCAGCAATCTCTGCAGTAAGTTTTTCTACATAATATGAGCCTGCCCAAGGATCAAGGGACTTGGTTATATTGGTCTCTTCCTGAATATAAATCTGGGTATTTCTTGCAATACGGGCAGAGAAATCTGTTGGAAGTGCAATAGCCTCGTCAAGTGCATTTGTATGGAGAGACTGAGTATGTCCCAGAGCTGCACCCATTGCTTCAATACAGGTTCTTGCAACATTGTTGAAAGGATCCTGCTCTGTAAGTGACCATCCTGAAGTTTGAGAGTGAGTTCTCAAAGAGAGGGACTTAGCATTCTTAGGATTGAACTGTTTTACAAGTTTTGCCCAGATCATCCTTGCTGCGCGCATCTTGGCAATCTCCATAAAGTGGTTCATGCCGATTGCCCAGAAGAAAGAGAGTCTTGGTGCAAACTGGTCTACATCCATTCCTGCTGCTATTCCGGTTCTGAGGTACTCTAGACCATCTGCAAGGGTGTATGCCATCTCAATATCGCAGGTTGCACCTGCCTCCTGCATATGGTAGCCGGAGATTGATATAGAGTTGAATTTAGGCATGTTCTTGGCTGTGAAAGAGAAGATGTCACCAATTATTCTCATTGAGAATTCAGGAGGATAGATATAGGTATTACGAACCATAAACTCCTTAAGAATGTCATTCTGAATTGTACCTGCCATCTCGTCAAGCTTTGCCCCCTGTTCCATCCCGGCTACAATGTAGAAGGCAAGAATAGGAAGAACAGCTCCGTTCATTGTCATTGAAACTGACATTTTATTTAGAGGAATCTGGTCAAAGAGAACCTTCATATCTTCAACGCTGCAGATACTCACACCGGCCTTTCCGACATCTCCGACAACCCTTGGGTGGTCTGCGTCGTATCCACGGTGTGTGGCAAGGTCAAAAGCAACTGAGAGCCCTTTTTGACCTGATGCAAGGTTTCTGCGATAGAATGCATTTGACTCCTCAGCAGTTGAGAAGCCGGCATACTGGCGGATAGTCCACGGATTCATAACATACATTGTGCTGTATGGTCCGCGTAGGTAAGGAGGAATACCTGCAGCATAATTTAAATGCTCCAGCCCTTCAAGGTCTGCAGCAGAGTAAACATTTTTTACCCCTATCTGCTCCGGAGTCATCCACACGCTCTGCTCTCCCTTAGTCTGAGCAGTGCCTCCGGTATATTTTATATCTGAAAAATTTGGACGCATAATCAATTTTTTAAATCATTACTACTAAATACCCAGCTTTGCCTGATACTGTCTCAGGGTTTCAAGCACATTGCTCTTTACGCTTATGAAGTTTTCCACCCCTTTAGAGACTAGTTCATCTTTGCAAGATGGCTCACCTGCTACAACCAGGATAGCTCTCTCTCCAAGGAGGTTCATAATTTGAGGTACTGCCTCAGCATACTCCTCGTCAGAAGAGCAAGCAACAACTATATCGGCATTTGCATCCATAGCAGCTTTTACTCCCTCTTCAACCGATGAGAATCTGGTATTGTCAACAACTTCAAATCCTGCGACAGCAAAGAAATTGCTTGAGAATTGAGCTCTTGCCCTGCAGAATGCGAGGTTGCCAAATGTAAGCATAAAGGCCTTTGGAGTTTTTCCGCTGGTCTCTGTAGCAAATCTGAGGGCTTCAAAAGCCTGTGCACCACGGTATTTTTCAAGTGGCTCGGCAATAGGATTCTGACTTACGCACTTATTTGCACCGCGGGTTACAACATCGTGGGTAATATCTTTATCGGCTCTCTCTGTGAAGTTTGGATATTGATTAGTTCCAACAAAAATCTCTCTTCTTGTGGCAATATTAAGATCCCTTTTGGCTGTAGTAGCTTTAATCTCGGACTGGATATAACCTGCCTTAAATGCCTCGGTGTATCCGCCCCTCTCCTCAACTGAACGGAAAAGCTTCCAGCTCTGCTCAGCAATAGAGTCTGTAAGACTCTCAATATAGTATGATCCTGCAGCAGGGTCAGCGATTTTATCAAAGTGAGACTCCTCTTTAAGGATAATCTGAAGGTTTCTGGCAATTCTGTTGCTGAACTCAGACGGCTCACGGTACTGATAGTCAAAAGGAAGAACTTCAAGTGAATCAACTCCTGCAAGTGATGCACTCATAGCCTCTGTGGTTGCCCTTAACATATTTACATATGAATCGTAAACTGTCTGGTTCCACTGACTGGTTACTGCATGAACGCTAATCTTCTTGTTCTCGTCATTTTTAACTCCGTAAGAGTCAGTGATGGTTGCCCAAAGAAGTCTGGCTGCACGGAATTTTGCAATCTCCATAAAGTAGTTTGCCCCTACAGAGAGGGTGAACTTAATTTTTGAAGCTGCCTCGTCTGCGCTGAATCCAAGTTGAATAAGAGTATTCATATACTCACTACCCATTGCAAGGGCAAAGCCAAGTTCCTGAACAATTGTTGAACCTGCGTCGTTAAATGCGTAGCCCTCAACACCAATAACTCTGATTCCGGGGAATTCTGAGGTAAGCTCCATGCTTTTGCGGTAGTTGTTCATATAGTTTGAACAGCAGAAGTTACCTGTGGTTGTAAGACTTCTAAGTGGGTCAAAGTCAAAAGATGCTTTGATTTCGTTTGCTTTTACGCCTCTGCCAAGAGCAACAGCTATAAATGCTTCAATAACAGAAGGAGTTTCGCATGAGCATCCCTCAAAGTTAACTTCTGTCTTTGCGAGGTCAATCCCTTTTAGAAGTACCTCCATTTTATCTTTAGAAACAGATTTTGCACCATCTATGCAAAACCCTACTGACTCAACACCCTTTGCCAGACCATCAACAGCCTGTGCATTTGCTTTTTGAAAGCTTTCATGAGCACAGTAACCCTGACGAATCTTCCACTTGTTCTCGCTTACTGTTCCCCTTACAAAAGGAAACTCTCCGGGTGCTGACTCGAGATGTCTAAGCTTTTCAAGATCTTCTGCCCTGTAATAAGGACGGACAGAGAACCCCTCCATGGTCTTCCATACAAGCTTTTTCTCGTAGTCGGCTCCTTTTAGATCCTTGGTAATCACCTCTTCCCACTTTTCTGTGGAAACTGGTGAAAACTCATCAAATAATTTTTCTGCCATATCTATTTATTTAATTATTGAAAGTTGCCAAAAATAATTCCGCAAAGGTATAAATTCTTTTACTTCCTTTAAACCTTTTTCTTCCATATTAGTCCTAATAACAGAGAAACATTTAAAAACACAAGAAAGATGAAAAAAATTGCTACAGTATTGGTAATGACGGCTATAGCCCTTACCTTAAGCGCGCAAGGGCAAAATATGGCAGTCAAAAGACAGGCAGAGGGATATATGAGAGCTAATCCAAGGGCCCTTAACACCCAGATGCTTTCAAACCTTACCACAGAACAACAGCAGAAGATTGAGAGCCTCAGATTGAAGCACCAGAAGGAGTCATTGCTGCTTGCAAATGAAATAAGGGAGAAGAGAGCTCAGCTTAGAACTCTTGAGCAGGTTGATAAACCAAACATGAAGGCCATTAATTCCAAAATTGATGAGATTTCTGATTTGCAAAACAAAAAGATGAAGTTAAATGCTGAGCACAAAAGCAAAGTAAGAGAGCAGCTTACAGATGAGCAGAGAGTTCAGTTTGATATGCGAAGCGGTAGAACAATTGAAATTCATCGTCAGTTCCGTAATCAGTAAAAAAAAGTTTTAGTTTGTTTGAAAAGAGATGGAGAGTGGCTATTTGCCTCTCTCCATTTTGTTTGCCCTCTCGCTGTAATCATTAATCTCTGCAGGCTCTGTTTCAGGTGCATCAATTTTTATGGCTTTTGGAGCGTTTTCAGCTGAGATGTTTTTGGATTTCCCTCCTCTTGACTTCAGAACAGCCTTTCTAAGCTCAAAGTTTTCACCCAGATATTTCTTCCTAACCTCAGGATTATTAGCAAGTACCTCAGCAGTACCGCTTTCAAGGATGTTCCCCTCGTAAAGAAGATATGCTCTGTCTGTAATTGCAAGGGTTTCATGAACATTATGGTCTGTTATGATTATCCCTATATTTTTTGTTTTGAGATTTGCAATGATATGCTGGATATCCTCAACTGCTATAGGGTCAACTCCTGCAAAAGGCTCGTCAAGAAGAATGAATTTAGGATCAATTGCAAGTGCTCTCGCAATTTCACAACGCCTTCGCTCTCCGCCGGAGAGTTGTATCCCGTAGCTTTTTCTAACCTGATGAAGGCTGAACTCATCCAGCAGAACCTCCAGTCTCTCCATCCTCTCCTTTTTTGGGATATCGTGAAGCTCCATAACCGACAGTATATTATCCTCCACGCTTAGTTTTCTGAATACCGATGCCTCCTGGGCCAGGTAGCCGAGCCCCTTCTGAGCCCTCTTAAACATAGGCAGTCCGGTAATCTCCTCGTTGTCCAGGTATATTCGGCCCTCATTAGGTTTAATCAGGCCTGTTATCATATAGAATGTGGTTGTTTTTCCGGCACCATTTGGTCCCAAAAGCCCCACAATCTCACCTTGCTCTACCTCTATTGAAACCCCTTTAACAACAGTCCGGGCTCCATATTTTTTGACCAGTTGGGTGCAATGCAGTCTCATATATCTCTACTTAATCTCAAGTTTAAGATCCTTTTGAAGTTCTTTAAGTTCCGGATGTCTCTCAATCAGGAATTTTGCCTTCTCCTCAGGCATATATAATTTATTCTCTGTACTTGATTCCTGAGGGGTAACCTCTATGGCAAGACCCACATTTTTATTGTTCAGATTCTCTTTAAGAAACGCCTCAAGCCTCAGTTTGCAATTCTTTTCAATCCATTCTCGCTGGAGATCATTGCTCACATTGAAAATAATTGTGTTTGGGTTGTCAGATATTATAGGTTTTGTATCCGATATTGCGTTAGCCAGTCTCTGCAAACTTTTTTCAGATTCAGCCATTGCAAGCCAGGCCGACTCAAGTTTCACCTGATCAAATTCGTCTTCACCAATCTCTTTTGGTTTTGCTCTCTCCGTCTTTGCCGACTCTTCACCCACCTTTCTGATTAGCCCTTTAAGTGACCGGGTTGTCGGGTAATCTGGTTCCTTCTTGACCTCTGTTTTTACCGGTGCCGGTTCAGCTATCTGTGGTTTTTCAGCTATCTGTGGTTTTTCATCCGATGCAGATATTACCGTAGCTGTTACAGCTGGTGCTGTTACAGCTGATATTGGTATAGCCGCTGCCGGCTGGGGTGCAGGCGCATTTATGCGAGCAAGCTTAACTAGTGCAAATTCAATGTGAAGGCGCTGATTACCGCTGGCCTTATAAGATGATTCGCACTGTGTAGTGATATTTAGTGCATTGAAAAGAAACTCTACAGAGCATCCGGTGGCCTGTTTCCTGTATTTTTCAGCAACAGACGGGGCCAGCTCCAGTAATTTTGCACTTGCAGGATCTTTGCATATTAGCAGATCTCTGAAGTGAGTACTCAGTCCGCCAATAAAATGGAGGGCATTAAATCCTTTAGACAAGATCTCATCAAATATCATTAGCGTAGTGGCATGCTCTCCCTTAATGAAGAGATCTGTAAGTCTTAAATAGTATTCGTAATCCAGAATGTTAAGATTGGCAATAACCTGATCATATGTGACCCTCTCTCCGCAAAAAGCGACAGACTGATCAAAGAGAGTAAGTGCATCTCTCATTGCCCCGTCAGCTTTCTTTGCTATAACATGCATAGCCTCCTCTTCAATCTCTACTTCCTCTTTTGTCGCAATCCCTCTGATATTCCTGACAATATCCTCAACGGAAATTCTGTTAAAATCGTATGTCTGGCATCTTGAAAGAATTGTTGGTATGATTTTATGCTTCTCTGTTGTGGCCAGAATAAAAATTGCGTGAGCAGGAGGTTCTTCCAGAGTCTTCAAAAAGGCATTGAAAGCTTGCTGGGAAAGCATATGAACCTCATCAATAATATATACGCTATATTTCCCAATCTGAGGGGGAATCCTTACCTTTTCATTCAGAGCACGGATGTCATCCACAGAGTTGTTTGAAGCGGCATCCAGCTCGTGTATGGAGAAAGATCTGTTTTCGTCAAAAGCTTTGCACGATTCACACTCTCCGCAAGGATCCATTTCCTGAGAGGGAGAGAGGCAGTTAATTGTCTTTGCGAATATTCTGGCACTGGTAGTCTTACCAACCCCTCGCGGTCCGCAGAATAGATATGCGTGAGCCAGCTGGTTTCTGAGAATAGAATTCTTGAGTGTCTTTGCAATATTCTCCTGTCCTATAAGCGTCTCAAAGCTTCCCGGTCTGTACTTTCTTGCCGATACTATAAATCTTTCCATACTCCACAAAAGTAAGAATTTTTATCTAATTTTGCATTTATGAGAATAATACGAATATTACAATTGACGCTGATTTTACCTATTCTCTTTTCATTCGCTTCCAGAGCAAATGGTCAGGAGATTTTCGGGAAGGCAAAATATAACTACAGGAGCTTTGCTGACAAGAAGACTTTGGTTGTAGTCAATCAACAAGACTTTACAGACCTCTCTCTGGCTGATGCAGTGAAGAGCGGATGGAAGTTGTCTCTTTATGAACTCTGCAATCAGGAGAGATTCTCTAAACTGATGACAGACACAAATTACTTTTTTCTTCTCAGGGTTGAGGGAAAAATGAAACGAGAGGGAGAGGCCTCTCTGGAGTATCTGACTCTTGTTAAGGGTGGTCCATCTGCAAAAAAAGGGATAGACAAAATGTATGAGATAGTCTCAATGCCTCTTCAGCCTATTAATGATGAGTCAGGAAAAGCATTTGTATTTATGCCTGTTCTGATAAATATAATGCAGGATCATATAATAAATGTGAGAGAGAGTATTTTGAGGGCTTATGTTGGAAACTCATTTTACAGTAACAGAATAGACAATATTGGAGATAGAGTCCTGCTAATTGACAAGGGAGATATTGGATGGAATTATTCTGACCAGGAGATGAAAGATCTTTTTGGGGATAACATTGTTATTGGAGATGCATCACAAATTGCCCGGGCAGTAAAAGATGCAGAAGAGAAGAGAGTTGTGAGTTATACCGTATCACCCGCTGGAGCCAAGAGCAGAGGATTTTCTTATAAAATGCTTATAGATGCTGAAACACACGAGCTTCTATTCTTCAGAAGACACAGAATTTCTCAGAAATCACCGGCCGGTTTTACAGAGGAGGATCTGAAAAGAATCTCCATTCCTTACAGAACAAAATAATGATTACATATACAACTCAGTTTCCAAATGGTCTTAGGTTCGGTTTTAAAAAGGCTGTCTCTCCTGTTGCATATTGTGCTCTGACAATTAATGCCGGAACAAGAGATGAGAATACCTCCCAGGGAGGTATAGCCCATCTCATAGAGCATATGCTATTTAAAGGAACCTCAAAAAGGAGCGCCAGAAGTATAAATAATTTTCTGGAAAAGCTGGGTGGCGAGTTAAATGCTTATACCACCAAGGAGGAGACAGTAATTCATGCAACTGTTTTAAAAGAGGACCTTCCCAAGGCGATAGAGCTTCTTCACGATCTGGTATTTCACTCAATATTTCCAGAAGCTGAGCTTGCAAAGGAGAAAGAGGTGGTGCTTGAAGAGATTAAATCATATAAAGACACCCCTTCTGAGCAGATTTTTGATGACTTTGAAGAGCTCCTTTTCGGCTCTCATCCACTCTCCGGTAACATATTAGGGACACCCAAGACAGTTAGAAAAATCTCCCGGGATGACCTGATAAACTTTATAAAGCTGCATTACCGGTGCGAAAACATGTCCCTTTCAATTGTAGCTGACTCAAAGGCTGAGAGATGCGAAGCTCTTGCAAAAAAATATTTTGGAAATACTGAATCTAATGATCCCCCGGGGCTTGTACCTTTGAGAACTCAGCAGATTCCCCCGGGTAATTCCGGCGGGATTCATATTGTATCAAAGAAAAGTTATCAGGCACATTGTGTACTGGGAGGGAAGGCTTACTCTCTCTATCACAAAAACAGACTTCCTCTTGCACTTCTGGTTAATGTACTGGGAGGTCCCGCACTAAACTCCAGACTTAATCTGATATTAAGGGAGAAACACGCTTTGGTTTATACTGTTGATGCATCTTATACCCCTTTTTCCGATACAGGATTATTTACAGTCTATTTTGGGACAGATAAGGCAAATCTTGAGAAGTCTCTGGCTCTGATAACAAAAGAGTTAAATACTATTAAAGAGCGTGGCCTTAGTCAGTTACAACTGAAGGCTGCAAAAAAACAGCTTGCCGGTCAGCTCGCCATCTCTACAGATAATGCCGAGTCTCAATGTCTGAATACTGGCAAGTCTCTGCTTGTATTCAAAAAAGTTGAGCCAATGGAGGAGGTTATGAAAAAGATTAATGCAATTACCTCAGATCAGATAAAGGAGGTAGCTGGTGAGATATTCACAGATGACAATCTCATAACATTAATATATAAATAGTTATGGCAGCCTTGGAGAGATATCTTGAGACAAATGAGTCTGGCCTTCATCCGGCACTTGCATGGCTTGACAGAGAGACTCATCTGAGGACAACTCACTCAAGAATGATGTGTGGCCCTCAGATTGGTCGCTTTCTTACAACTTTCTGTGAGCTTCATAAACCTAAAAATGTACTGGAGCTAGGTACATTTACCGGATACTCTGCAATTTGCCTGGCTTTAGGCCTCCCTAAAGGAGGACATTTGGATGCCGTTGAGATTAATGATGAACTGGAAGGTTTGATTAGGGATGGCTTTAAAAGGGCAGGGGTTGAGGAGAAAATTTCTCTTATTATTGGAGATGCTAAGAGTATCATTCCAACGCTGAGCAAGGTTTACGATCTGGTTTACATTGATGCCAATAAAAGAGAATATCCGGATTATTATGCAATGGTTATGGAGGTTCTTCGCCCGGGTGGATATATAATTGCAGATAATGTGTTGTGGGATGGGAAGGTTTATATGGATAATCCTCCTGCAGACAAACAGACCCGCGGGATTATGGAGTTCAACAGAATTGTAAAAGAAGACCCCCGGGTGGAGAACTATATTCTTCCACTCAGGGATGGTCTTAATATCATTAAAAAAATATGATTACAGGGAGTATCTATTGATACTCAATCTCCATTTTATATCTCCACCTTCCAAAGTAAAGATTCTCTCCTCTCCACTCAACCTCTCCCCGCTGAAAATCTACTGTTTCGCTTCTTGGGTGAATCTTTGCGGGAAAAAATGGAGCGGAGATTCCCTCATTTACTATCATTCTGTACGCATCCAGACCTCTGGTGAAGAACCAGTGAGAGTCATCGTCAGGAGCTCCAAAAACTCTTCCAAATGATTGATCAACCGGTACCCAGCCTATCCCTTCATAGTATACCTCTGCCCAGTCATGAAGGTTTTTGTTGCCGGGGTGCATCATCCATCCGCTCTCCCATTTTGCCGGTACTCCCGCGCACCTTGCCATTGTAATAAACAACAGGGATACCTGGCCGCAGTCTCCATGTCTGTTTGCCAGTACATATTCGGGGATATTTTCAATTGTTGAGTACTCCCTTGCACTCGCCCACGGGAAGTTTTTGTTTATCCATGTAAAGATTGCTCTAACCTTTTTGTAAGGATTAGCTTCGTCTCCCACTGCCTCTTTAACGGCCGCCCTTATGTTTTCACTGAATTTTATATGATCTCCGCTCTCTGATGTATACTCTTTATAAATTGAAGACTCCTTATCGTAATCTTTAAGAAGGTCTGGGTTAAAAGGGAAGTGTTGATTGTAAGAGGAGTAGGAGAGTTCGTATCCAAAAACAGCTGCCTCTCCTGCTTTTGCAACACCCTCCATGTATATGCTTTTGTGAATATTGCTGTCAGAGGCAATTATATAATCAGGCTGAGTGGTTGAGATTAGTTTTATCTCTTTGTGCGCAGGTACATCTGTTCTTGGATATGGCATCCATACTCTTATGGTCTCGCCAGCAGGCACCTCATCTGCTTTAACGGTAAGCGTGTAGCGAATCTTCATCTTTACCGGAGTGGACAGAGTAGTAATGGCTTTAGGGATGTACCAGGCGAGCAGGCGGTCCAGAGAGTCACTTTGCCTGCCGTTTGCCCCTTCATAGTACTTAGCAGCAATGGAGTCAATTCTGAAAAGATTCCGGCCTGCCGAGTGGAAATATCTCTTCTCTCCGTTGATTACCATATTCTCAATAGCATTGCTCTTCTCCCACTTTTCAATCTCTTCTGCGCTAAGGCTGGGATGGTACTTTTTGATATAGTTAAATACGGCGGTATCTTTTTGTGAAAAATCTCTCTCAATCCTCTCCATCCGCTCTATTTTAAAATTCATCTCCCAGCGATCTGCCGGGGTGAGGGAGTCGTTTGTCAGGGCTAATCTGATCATTTTTTTTGCTTCAGAAAAATTACCCTTTTCAATTGTCTGCTCAATTTGCTCGACAGTTGGGAGCATATCAGAAACAGAATCTCCGCAAGCATTAAGCAGTGCGGAGATTATGAGTATGGAGAGAAATCTCTTCATTATGTATTAATTAATTGTTATTTACATCTTTCATGATAAGAGCGGTCTCTTGTGTCTACCCTTATTCTCTCTCCCTGATTTATAAATAGTGGAACCATAATCTCTGCTCCTGTCTCAAGTGTAGCCGCCTTCATTGCATTTGTTGAAGCGGTATCACCCTTAACTGCCGGCTCTGTATAGGTAACCTCCATTTCAACAAATTGAGGAAGTTCGCAGGTAAGCGCTCTCTCCTCGTCAGCGTGGAACATCATCTCAACATTTTGGCCCTCCTTCATAAGGTCAGCATTTTCTATCATCTCTTCGCCCAGGGATATCTGCTCAAATGTTTCATTATGCATAAAGTTGTAACCCATATCATCCTTGTAGAGAAATTGATAAGGTCTTCTTTCAATACTTATGATATCAATTTTTTCACCTGCGTTATATGTATTTTCCAGAATTCTCCCACTCTCCAAATTTCTTACTTTTACCTTTACAAATGCTCCCCCCTTCCCTGGTTTAACATGCTGAAACCACACTATTGTGCAAGGCTTGCCGTTGAAGTCAATACATAGTCCGTTCTTAAAATCTGCTGTTGTTGCCATATATTAATTTTGAAATTTGATGCAAAGATAAAATAAATGGAGAATTATTTTTGCAAAAATGAAAATAAGCATTACTTTTGCACTCCCAAACCCAATGGTGCCATAGCTCAGTTGGTAGAGCAAAGGACTGAAAATCCTTGTGTCCCCGGTTCGATTCCTGGTGGCACCACTTTTAAAAGACTTAAAGTCGGAAAATCCCTGAAATTAAACCTTTCAGGGATTTTCTTTTTCTAAAAAATCCTCCATGTGAGAAGAACAAAGTTGAAAAAGATAGGTGACACGCCAATCATGCTTGTTTTGTTTTTCAAATACACCGTATTTACAGCATAATTAGGAGTGGATGTGGAGGTTGAAATTAAACAGCCGTAAATTTTACCGCCATAAAAATTTCCGCTAATTTATTATGTAAAATTTTAAATTTCATTTAACTTTGCAACGGTGGTAAAATTTACCGTCGTAAAAATACGAGTTATGAAATTCTATAATCGGATAGACGAAATTACCCTGTTGCAGCGCACAAAAGAGCAGGCATACAATGAGCACTCTAAGTTTACGGTACTTACCGGGCGTAGACGTGTCGGTAAGACTTCTCTTATTCTGAGAGCTCTTGAAAACGAGACTGTAATCTATTTGTTTGTTAGCCGGAAGAATGAGGCTGACTTATGTAGTGGATACACAAAAGAAATTGAGAAGCAGTTGGGGATATTTGTTCCTGCAATGGACAAATTTTCTGATATATTTCGCTTTCTGCTTGAGCAGGGGACTAAAACTAAGTTTTCCCTTGTGATTGATGAGTTTCAGGAGTTTATCAATATCAACGAATCGATATACAGTGATATTCAGAACTATTGGGACCGTTACAGGACTAAAACATACATAAATTTTGTTGTAAGCGGCTCCATCTATTCGTTGATGACAAAAATATTTCAGGATAAGCGCGAACCGTTGTTTGGTCGAGCCGATGCTATGCTGAAAATAACACCTTTCACAACCACTGTACTCAAAGAAATCCTACAGGACTACCATCCGGGTTACACGAATGACGAGTTACTGGCTCTCTACACCTTTACTGGTGGTATACCTAAATATATCGAACTGTTGGTAGATAACAAAGTGTTGACCATCCCTAAAATGATTAGATACATCTGCCAACGCGAATCCCCATTTATAGATGAAGGGCGTAATTTGTTGATTCAAGAGTTTGGCAAAAAATATGGAAGCTATTTCTCTATTCTTGACGCTATCTCATCGGGAAAAAATACTCAAGCAGAGATTGAAGCATTTATGGGTGAAAAAAGTATCGGCGGGCAGTTACATAAATTGGAAACAGTTTACGAAGTAATTAAAAAGCAACGTCCCATTTTTGCGAAGGAAGGAACACAAACTGTAAGGTACGAAGTAACCGATAATTTCCTGCGCTTTTGGTTCAGATATATTGAGCGGAACAGGTCGCTGATTGAGATTGGGAACTTTGAAGAACTGTCTAAAATCATGCTTGATGATTATCCCACTTATTCGGGAAAGACCTTGGAACTGTACTTTAAACAAAAGATGCAGGAGAGTTTTGCCTATCGGGCAATTGGCTCATGGTGGGAACCAAAAGGGAATCAGAATGAGATTGATATTGTGGGAGTATATTTGGATGATAAGAATGCTGTTGCTGTTGAAGTAAAACGGCAGAAAAAGAACTTCAAACCTCAATTGTTTGAAGAGAAAGTCAAAATCCTAAAAACAAAGGAACTGAATAAACATACAGTAAAAAGTTTTTGCTGGGATTTGGCAGATATGTAATAGAAGTAATGATAATTGAGATATGGATGATAAACTAAAAGCAGAATACGCCGATGCGGAAAAAGCACCTTGCTATTGCAACTACTTCGTCTGGATTATCAGGATGCTATTTACCTTAATTTTGACGATATAAGATTGTCAAATTTTGAAACCGGGGATTTTACTCGTCTTCATAGAGAAATCGAAAAAAGAGCAACTAAAGTGCTGTTCTTTGACGAAATTCAAATCATTGAGGGTTGGGAGAAATATATCAATCAACTTTTGCGAGAAGGTTACAAAGTATTTATCACAGGTTCTAATGCATCCATGCCTAGTGTTGAGCTAGGAACACATCTGACAGGAAGACATCTTTCAATGGAATTGTTTCCGTTTTCTTATTCCGAGTTTATACGATTTAAAAAACTTAATAACGAAGAATCGGCAGTTGCAGATTATTTGAAAGCGGGAGGAATACCCGAATACATCAAAAGCGGGATACCTACGGTTTTAAATACACTTGTGGATGATATATTGATGAGGGATATAGCTGTAAGACATTCTATCCGTGACATCGTTTCACTTCGTCAGTTAACAGCATACCTGATAACCAATATAGGAAACCTTGTTTCGGCAAATAAATTGGTAGGAATGTTCGACATCAAGTCTCCTGCTACATTCTTAGAGTATTTTTCATTCCTGAAAGATGCCTACTTACTTGAATTTATGCCTTTATTCAGCCATTCTCTCAAAGTACAGGCTCGCAACCCGAAGAGGGTTTATGTAATGGATATGGGGCTATATACGGAAAACTCAGTGTCAACAAGCGACAACATGGGAAGGCGTTTAGAGAATCTTATATTTTTACATCTTCGTCGAAAATACAAACAGGTTTTCTACTATAAAGATCGTGGCGAATGTGACTTTGTGGCTATGGAAAAGAATACCGTAAAAGAAGCTGTACAAGTATGCTTAACCGTAAACGATGAGAATTTCAACCGAGAGTATAATGGACTGTTAGAAGCTATGCAGAACCTCGGTCTTAACGAAGGCAGTATCATAACGCTTAACCAAAGCGATATGTTTGAAAAGGACGGCATGAGGGTTAAGATGATACCCGCCCATGAATACATGCAATAAAAGAAAGATACGGCAAAAGGTTCAGCAAATAATGCAAACTCAGGATTTAAATCGTGTGAGTTTTCCAACCTAAGAAGATATAAAACGGAGACTATCAAATTAAAGTATCAAATTAGACACAAAACACTGCATACAGTGGTACAGATTTAATATCGTTTTCAAAGCCGAAATTCTTCTTTGAAATTCTAATCGCATATTTCGATTTGTATTTCTCGGAAAAAACACCCAAACTTTTTGAACGATTGCGCCTGCCTTTTTTAACTTCAACAGGGACTACCTTTCCGTCAATTTGAAGCACGAAATCAACCTCGGCCTTTCCGTCACTCTGCCAATAAAATAGATTATATCCTTTTGACATCAATGCCTGTGCCACATAATTCTCGGTCATTGACCCCAAATAGGTGTTATCTTCATCGACGGTAGATAATATCGTCTGCAATGGCATATCTGAGCGCAAAGTAAGCATCCCTATGTCACCCATGTAAAGCTTGAAATTCGACAGATCGACATAGGCATTTATCGGTATTAGTCCATGCTCAAGCTTCTGACATTTAAGTGCAATTCCGGCAAAAGTAAGCCATTCTATTGCCTCGCCGAAGATAGTGGCAGTACCTCCGCGCTGAACGACCTTGTACTGGAATTTCGTATTTTCTTTAGCTAACTGCGCCGGAATCGAGTTGTAGCAAGCCCTGACCTTGATGCTTGTTGTAGGATCGGCATACTTAGCCATATCGGCAATATACTGATTGAGTATGTTATTCTGTATCTGTTGTGCCTTGATGAAGCTATTCGTTTCTACGAAACTTGCAACTGCGGCAGGCATACCGCCTACTATAAAATAGTGTTGATATTGCTCCAGAGCCAGCTGGTGCAGAGCATCCGGCATAGCTTCTGTCGTAGAATAATGTACCTTTATTTCGTCTGCAAGCTTCTCTTTGCCCATTGCCCAAAGAAACTCCTCAAAATCAAACGGATACATGGTCATTTCGTCAACCTTTCCCACAGGGTACGAGTACTTATGACGATTGACAGCCACGCCCAAAAGCGAACCTGCCGCAACGACATGATATTCCGGAGTCTGCTCGCAGAAATATTTTAAAGCTGTCAAAGCTCTTTCGCTAGCCTGAATCTCATCGAAAAAGATTAGAGTTTTTCCGGCGATTATTTCCTGACCTTTTGCCGCCTCGGCAAATTGAATAATCTTTTGAGGGGACAATTCTGTTTCAAAATATTTATTCAACGCACTCTCAATCTCCAAATTAAGGTAAACGACATTCTCAAATTGTTCTTTCCCGAACTGTTCCAAGATGTAAGTTTTACCCACCTGACGAGCGCCATTGACAACCAGCGGCATTCGATTTATGCTATTTTTCCACTTAACGAGAGAGGCGCTAATTTTACGTTTCATCGTATTTTATATTTATGCAAACATACAAATACGTTCCGAAAAATCAAAAATATCTGATTAAATTAACCCAATCAGAATAGGTGAGTTGAACTTAGAGAGTTATTGTCTTGCTTTTTCCCAGTACATGCTGACCATATCTGTACTGATAGAGACCAATGTGAAGCTTTTTCTTCTCTGATTTGACAGGAGATAATATAACAAAATCCATCTTAAGCGCATCTTGATCTATGGCTGCATTTTTGTCTCGAGTCTTTTCATCTTCCCATGTACCTGAATTGACATATAGACACTCCTCCCCCTTACGATTAGTGTGGGTGTTAATCTTTGGAAGATGGGTGTGTCCAAAAATCACGACTCTTACATTTGACTCAGAATTTTTGAAGTATTGTCTCTCAGCCTGCAAATCTATGAATTCTGTAACAAGGCTGCCAACAATAGCACTATCAATATTTGTCATTTTGGGAACATTATTATATCTCTCCCGTGCATCCCAGTTATCCTGAGTAAATAGCCCATTATATAAATTCATCTGGATTGAGCCGTCAGTTTCACTGTTTCTTGGCATAATGTCATTTATAGAGTATGTCTTTGTGAATCCGCCTACATTGGTTTTAATAATTGGTTCACTAAAGCTGTCCTTTACATAAATGAGATTCTCAATTACATTTTTCCACAATTTATAGTAAATATGTTTGCTTTTTTGTTCCGAATCCCCCGGATGATTGAGTTTTACATCCGGTACCTTTGTAGCTGCCTCCTTGGTTGTTGGATTGGTAAATGAGTTGGCTGCGATTCTTGCAAAGAAGTAACCTGGAGGGAGAAAAGCCCCCGGAGCCTCGCTCTCATTTGCACCAGGTGTAATTGCACAGAAGAAGTCATATCTGTGACCGTGTTCAATGGCTATCTGAGGATAATCTTCCGGATAATATGTGCCTACTCCGTATTTGTCACCTTTGTCACGGGCCTGGTTTACTCCCGGCAATGCAATATTTACATTTTCCGGAAGGAATCCCATATCATGGTTACCCGGTATATATGTCAATTTTATCTTTCCATCTTTGATGATTCCATTTAAAGCATCAAATACCCCTTGATTTGCCGTTACAGTTTTTCTTATAAAGTCTGCCTGAGAACCACCTCCATATGTATCTGTACGAGTAGGGATATACCAGTCATCAAACATATCTCCACCAATAACCAGCTCTTTTACAGTAGCGGATGAGCGAACATCAGTTAGAAATTCCTCAAGTCGTGCAAGATGTTTCACATTTTCAGAGTAAGCCAGGTCATTACCAAGATGCAGGTCGCTTATTACTACAATTTTATCTCTTGCGTTATTACTGCTCTCAAAAAGGATGTCAAATGGATTCAGGACAACCGGGTCTGTTTTTGTGCAATTTGCAAAAAACAGGATGAGTACAATCAAAATAAGTGGAAAATTGATGTTTCGCATTTTCAGAGTAATTATAAGTTTATTTGTATTTTTATTATGCAAATCTAACGAAATGCACACCTGTGCTTGTTCCGTATTTACAAAACACATGTTTCATTTATACAATTATGGCATTAATTGTTGTAAATTTGCTTAACCTGAACATTATTTATAGCATAAATGGAGTATTTATATATAGCAACAGTATTTGCCGGTGCCCTTGTCTGTTTGTTAGCCTCTGTTTTACTATTTCTTCGCCGCAAAGCCGGAGGAAGGTCTCGGATTATACTTGCTGTAATAGTATTCTTTTCTGTACTCAACTATATAACCAGATTCATTGATTTATGCAGAGGAGAGGTGCCGGAATTTATTGTTTCAGCTGATATGCTGCTGCTGGCAAATTTTATGGTAATCTCATATATTATGTATCCTGTTGAGGTAATCTCTCCCGGATGGCTGAATTTTCGCAGGATAATTGGATTGTACTCAGTCTGGCTGTTTTTTGTATTTGTATATGTTATCACCCTTGTGGCAGGAGTAAATTACACTCAATACGCCTCTGTATTGGATATGTTTCAAGATGCCGGAAAGTTTGATGTGTGGTTTAGATTGATAATGACGGCTTTAATTATTGCTCCCCTCTTTTTTGTCTTTTTTATACATCGTTCAACCAGATACAATAATAGTGACCTTGCCTGGCTTAAGAGGTACTCATCTGTATTGTTTATTAATATTGTTGCTTATCTGAGTGTCCTTTTCTTTAATCATCAGATACTACATATTGTCTATTACTACCTTAGTGTAGGCTGCAGTCTCTATATTGTATATATGGAACTGTTTGACCGGTTAATTAGCAGCTCTTTAACAGAGATCAGCACTAAAGAAAAATCTTTAAAACCACAGCATGTTCAGGAGATAAAGAATAGTGCCCTTACAGATAAGCTTGATTCATATATGAAGAAAAACAATGCGTGGAGAGATCCTAATCTGACTTTAAACATGCTGGCTTCTGAACTCTGCACCAACCGTACCACGCTTGCATCAGTTATGCGTCAAAATGGAATTGAAAACTATACAAATTATATTAACAGGCTCCGTATTGAAGATTTCCGGAATCAGATAGAATCCGGAAATTTTCAGAATTATCAGGATGCTTTCTTCTATGTTGGATTTCGCTCTCGCAGCACTGCGTTAAGAAATTTCAGGCAGTTTACCGGAATGACTCCGTCAGAGTTTTATAGTACTTAATCTGATTATTATTTTGCAGCCTGAGAAGAGGATGTTTGCTTGTCACCACTTAATCTGTCGTCATTTACATTTCTCCTGGCCTTTTTAACGACAGCCTGAAACTTCCCGAATCTCCAGACAATACTTAGCGTGGCAGCTCTTTGATATGTAATGCTCCTTGCGTGCATTCTGTATGTGATATCTTCCGAATCAAATTTGTATGTTTTTGTCTTGCTGAATGGCTCTGATAGATTTAAGGCAATCGTAAGTTTGTCGTTAAGAAACTTCTGACTAAAACCAAACGAGGTTGAGGAGTTTACCGGATATCTGGACTGGAGTGTTATATTACTTCTGAATAAAAATGCATTTGCGTTAAATGACCCACCTTTCCACAAAGTGAGATTGACTCCACCACCACCGGTATAGCCGAATCCGCTATTGCTGAGATTTAGTTCACCGGAAGAAATTACCGAGTATACAACAGAACCATTTAGAAAAATATTGAGTTTGCTACCTGCTCTGTATGAATAATTGAGATTAAGTGTGTAGTTCCTGTTTCTCCCTATGTTTTCGTATGTAGAGATGCTAACACCATTTTCGTTTACTCTTCTGATATTTTCAATATTGTTTCTTGTAAAATCCGCACCAAGTGTAACCCCAAGATTCCAGCTAAGAGAGGCTTTCATATAACTTATACTAAGAGCATCTCTCTTTACACTTTTCAGATCCGGATTACCGTAAGAGATACTCATTGGGTTTGAGTCATTGATATAGGGGTTCAGATAGTTAATACCGGGTCTGTTTACTCTTTGTGTGTATGAAAAAGAAAAAATATGACCTCCGTTCTCCATATATGAAATATTGAGATAGGGAACTACATCAAACTGCTTGTTTGTAAAATATGTATTTCCGCTTGTACTCTTAGATATCCCATCATTTAGAGTGTATTCTGCCCTGAATCCGCCCTTAAGGGTAAGCTTCTTAAATTTATATGTATACCCTCCATAAAGACTTCCTATGTGTTGGTCATAATCCAGATCATTTACTCTGGTGTAATCATATCTCCAGCTATTTGAAGATTCATCATATATTTTAATCTTAGTGTCAGAGAAATTCTGTCTAAGTGTATATTTTACACCTGTCTCAATAAAATGGGCTTTAGTTATTGGATTGTAATAGTCTGCCTGGAAGGCGTGCTCTATTCCATATGCATTGTTAAAAGAGTTCTGCTCATATCCCTCATAATCCAGAATTGGATTGATAATACTTTCAACTTTAGTGTTCATTGGACTCCAGTCTGCACTGTAACTAATTGTCAAAGACTTTTCAGGTTTTTTGAAGTTCTTCTGCCATGATATAACACCAGAGCCGGTTCCAAACTGATTATCAGTATTTGTTATATTATCATATTTTCTGGTTAAGAGCCCCGCTGAATTATATGCTGAAAACAGAGAACTTCCTGTATTTATTGCATTTCCAAGGTATCCCCATCCGGTTAAAGTTATAAGATTAAGCGAATCAATTTCATAGCTCGCATCCATAGAGAGATATGATACTCTGTTTTTAAGATCAGAGGTCCCGGCAGTTAAAGATTTTCTGAACTCCTCACTGAGAAAATTCTCAGAATCCATATATGAACCATTACGCTTCATCACAATATTACCATGGAAGAGGTTTGTGCTTATTGCGAATTTTCCTGCCTGTGCCGAAATATATCCGCCTCCGGTGTATCCACCTCTTGTGTTAACCGATGCGCTTACGCTCCCGTTATAACCATTGTTGCTTCGCCTGTTTGTGATGATATTAATAATACCGGTAATCCCCTCGGCATCATACCTTACAGGGGGATTTGTAATAATCTCTACTGATTTTATTGCACTTGCAGGAAGTGCCTGAATTGCCTCTTTGAAATTTTTTGCAAGTACTCCTGTCGAGCGCCCGTTAACCAGAACTTTAAAACTCTTCTCTCCATTAAGTCTAACCTCATTCTCCCCATCGATGCTGAGCATTGGAACCTTTCTGAGAATTTCGGCTGCTGTACTTGAGGCGGTCTGAGGATCAGAGTCAAAGTTATATGTAATTTTATCAGCTTCTGCCTTAATAAGCGGCCTCACCCCTGTAACTGTTACCTCTCCAAGCTCAAGCCCCTCAGTTAACAGGAACTCCCCGGCGTCAAATCTTCTCTCGCTTCCATCAGCAGCGATAAACTTTTTGGTTGTTGAATAACCAAGCATTGACGCAATTATTGAGTATCTCCCTGGAACAATATCACTGAACAGGAATCTCCCGTCAGCACCACCAGCAACTGCTGAAACAATTTTCATTGAATCAGAGATAAGAACAACAGTAGGGTATTCAAGTGATTTGTTTGATAAAGAGTCTTTTACATATCCACTTATGGATATTGTCTGATTAATTTTATTTTGAGAAAAAGCCTGTGTCCGGATTATTACAATAAAGAACAAAGCAAGCAGTATTCTTACCCTTGTCATTTAATAAAAGAAGTTTTGTGTTTAGCTAAAAAACAAATCTAACCACAATATCCTCTCATTGTACACTTTGAGCTAAAAAATATATAGTTTTTGTAAAAAAATAACTAATTTCAAAATCGATTGTTATACATAAAAAACTAATTATGATGAAACGAATTCTAACATTATTAACTGTTGTTGCTTTATTCACTTTTGTATCAAAAGCCGGTCACTCACAGGTAAGGTACAATATTCAGGCAGGTGTTAATTTTAGTACTCTTACAAATAATTTATTACCAAATACCTCTTCAAAAACTGGGTTTAGGGCAGGTTTAGGAATAAACTATAACTTTTCAGACTTTTTCTCAGTTGATCCTTCTTTGCTTATTGTATCAAAAGGATTTAAACAATCTGATATAAATCTTAGTGTAAATCCAATATATCTGCAGTTACCCGTTAATTTTACGATTAATCTTCCATTGACAAGGGATATTAAGATTCTTATTGGCGCAGGACCTTATGTTGCTTATGGTATCGGAGGCAGTGGATCAATTGGTCTCTCTTCCGGGGAAACTCTAATTGATGCTAAAATGTTTACTAATGAATCTGTTTTTACATACTACAATAAATTTGATGCAGGATTGAACTCATCTGTAGGGATAGCCTTCGGAGATATTGTTTTATCTCTTGGAGGAGAGTGGGGTTTCTTAAAAGTTAATGACTATGAGCTAAATAACAAGCAACATTTAAACAATAGTTATTATATTTCTCTATCATATAAATTTTAATTAAACAAATAAATGAATAAAATATTTTCACTTTTAATTTCAGCATTTATTCTGATGCTCCCATACGGAGTTACTGCACAGGATAAAAAAGCAGCTCCTCAGCAGGATTTTTATAAGCTTAGTTTTAAAACAATAACAGGGGAGAAGTTTGACTTTTCAACACTAAAAGGTAAGAAGGTACTTATAGTAAATACAGCCTCCAAGTGTGGATATACTCCGCAATTTAAAGAGCTGGAAGATCTGCACAAAAAATATGGAAACAATCTGGTAATACTGGGATTTCCATCAAATGATTTTATGAATCAGGATCCGGGATCAAATGAAGAGATTCTGACCTTCTGCCAGGAGAACTACGGAGTCACTTTTACAATGATGGATAAATCATCAGTTAAGGGTGATAAGAAAAACAATGTATATAAATGGTTAACAGAGAAATCAGGTAACGGATGGAATGATAAGGAGCCTGGATGGAATTTTAATAAATATTTGGTTGACGAAAACGGAGCTCTTGTTGAGCATTACTCATCAAAAGTAAAACCTATGTCTGATGAGATTATCTCAAAACTTTAGATAAATATTTCAGTTTTGATGTCTTTTGTTGCGGAAGGAGTTATTCATAAATCTTTCCGCAACTTTTTCCCTGTAACTTTTGGATACAGGTAAATCATCTACACCGGTTGCATCAAGTTCCAGAAAAATATTATCCCTCTCTCTTCTCATAACTTTAACCCTTGAGAAATTTACAAGGTAAGATCTGTGACATCTTGTTACAAAAGTATCTGAAAGTTCATCTTCAATCTTCTTTAAAGTGTTTCTGAGCAGGAATTTCTTGACTTGACTTCCTGTTATATAGTGAATAGTCACATAATTATCATCAGACTCTATATAGAGTAAATCTGAGTACCTTACTGAAAGTCTCAGAGTTCCTTTATCATCTGTAAAAAGTATATTTTCCGGAATTGAATTAGAATCATCTTCACTCTCCTTTTCAATTGTCTCAAGCTTCTTTTTGCTCTCTTCCCATCCAAAGTAGAACCACAGGGTTATGTAAGGCAGAAGCAATACTAAAGCAGTATTTACCATTGCCGATTTAAATGTAGCAATGATATCCCTTCCATGGTTTGCATCAATTGAAAGGGTGAAAATGGTATAGAACAGAGACATAAAGAGTATTTCAAAGAATACCCACAAGAAATATTTGACATAAGATACATCGTGTTTTCTTGAGTGGTAGTACATGATAATTCTGCTTATCACAACTACGAGAACCCCTGTAAGAATAATTGGAGCTGAGAAGAGAAAAAATTTGAAGTCCGAGACATCGTACCAGCTTTTGGATCCAAATGGCTTATATATGTTAATAAATAAAAGAGCAAAGGCTGCTGTAAAAATTACCAGCCTTACAATGTTTCCTCTCTTAACTATATGATCAGGTATTTTCATCTTTTAGCAAATTTAATCAAATTTTCATTAACCACATATATGCGAATTTCGCCCCACTATTTTGAGTTTTGCCAATTTGATGCCTGAAAAATACCATTTTTTTTTAACAGTTAAGAAGCCTCTCTTTATTTGTATTAAAATTTTAAAATATGAAGATTGAAGCCTTGAAATTTATCGAAAAACTAGGATTGGATGAGATTCTTAAAAAGAGGAGAGAGGTTGTTCCTGTTGTGCAATTTAAGACTAAAGAGGAGGAGATAAATGAGAATATCAGATTTGATTACTATGTGGTCTCTCCTGATGCCGATAATTTTTCCGGGAATAGGTGGAATTCTGCAATTTTTCTCTTTCACGGATTAAATGAGAGAAGCTGGGACAAATACAAGCCCTGGGCAGAGACACTGGCAAATAAATTAGAGAGGCCTGTCGTTCTGTTTCCACTCTCAATGCACATAAACAGATCTCCTGATTTGTGGTCAGATTCAAGAGCTATGCAAAAGCTAATAGATGAAGAGTATAAAGATAAAGAGAAGGCAGAAAACCTGACATTTGTAAACTATGCTTTAAGTAAAAGGCTTCAGGCGGATCCATACAGGTTTTATCTAAGTGGCAGAGAGACAATATACAATGTCCATCAGCTTATGAATGAGATAAGAAGAGGGAAACACCCTCTGCTTGCAAAAAGCTGTAAGGTGGATATATTTGCATATTCAATCGGAGCATTAATGTCTCAGGTTTTATTGTCATCAGATGTTGAGGGCCATTTTGACAAAAGTAAACTCTTTATGTTTTGCGGAGGAGCTCTTTTTAACGAGATGAATGGTAGTTCCAGAATGATAATGGATGGAGATACCTTCAGGACTTTAAAAAGTTATTTTACAACAAAATTTATTTTTCCTCAGTTTGAAAGCAGGATAATTGGAGATAATCTTGAAAAATCTTTTATTGCTCATGTGGATAAGTCGCTTTGTAAAGAGAGGAGAGAGGCGTTCTACAGGAAAAACAGCTACAGGATTTGCGTAGTATCATTGACAAAGGATACTGTAATACCCACATCCGGAATCAAATCTGCCCTGGGAAAGGAGGCAGAACATTGTATAGAAGAGATGGACTTTCCTTTCAGGTATTCACATGAAAACCCCTTCCCTGAGGGTGAAAAAATAGCCGCCGAGCGTAAATATTTTTTTGAAAAAGTATTCAGCAGGGCGGCAGAATTTCTAAAATAATAATTTTCTATATCATTGAGGCAGAGTCAAGATTATCTCTCTCTATATCTTTAAAATAGTTAACTGTTCCAACCATTAATTCATCTGTAGCGGCATCGTCACAAACTATAACACCTTTGGGGTGCATCTGGAGGACACTTATTGTCCACATGTGGTTCACACTACCTTCTACAGCCATTTTAAGAGCTCTAGCCTTGTGATGACCATTTACAAGAATCATTACCTCTTTTGCGTCCATGATTGTTCCCACACCTACTGTAAGAGCAGTTTTTGGCACTTTAGTTATATCGTTTTCAAAGAACCTGGAATTAGCTATGATTGTATCTGTAGTCAATGATTTCACCCTTGTTCTTGAGGCAAGTGAAGAGCCGGGCTCATTGAATGCAATATGTCCGTCAGGGCCGATTCCTCCCATAAACAGATTGATTCCTCCATATGATTCAATTTTCTTCTCATAATCTTCACACTCTTTTTCAAGATTTATTGCGTTGCCATTGAGAATATTTGCGTTTTCCGGCTTAATATCTATGTGTCTGAAAAAATTATCCCACATAAATGTATAGTATGACTGCGGATGTTCTTTAGGGATTCCTATGTACTCATCCATATTGAATGTTACAACATTTCTGAATGAGACCTTCCCCTCTCTGTATAGCCTTATTAACTCCTTATATGTTCCATAAGGTGTGGAGCCGGTAGGAAGACCCAGTATAAATGGCTTGTTGGGTGTAGGATCAAACTCCCTTATCCTTTTCACAATAAATGCAGCAGCCCATTTAGAGATCTGCTCATACGAGTTTTGAATAATTAATCTCATATTAAGTTTATTTTATAATTTTTCAGTTTCTCAGAAGCTCCTCTGCATTTGCAAGTGCAGCCTCTGTTGTTCTTGTTCCGCTAAGCATCCGTGCAATCTCTTCAATCCGCTCCTCTCCTTCAATTCTCTTTATCAAAGTTCTTGTTCCTTTTGCTTTATCGCACTCTTTATATACCAAAAGATGGCAATCACCCTTTGAGGCAATCTGAGGCAGATGTGTAATTGCAAAAATTTGCATCTCTCCTGCCATATCATTAATGAGTCTTCCCATCTTATCAGCAATTCTGCCGGATACTCCTGTATCTATCTCATCAAATATCATGGTTGGCATTCCGCTACCCTTTGCCAGGATTGCTTTCAGACACAGCATTATTCTTGATAACTCTCCTCCGGATGCAACTTTCCCCAGTTCTCTTGGTTCAATCTCTCTGTTGGCTGAGAACATCAGAGAAACGGAGGTGTTACCTGTTTCGCAATAAGTCTCTCTTTTAGATAGTTTTGCAAAAAACTCGGCATATGGCATCTCCAATTCCCTTACAGAGTCACGGACACTTTCAGAAAAAGCCTTGAGTACTGCCTCCCTTCTTTTGTGAAGCAGATCAGCTGCATCACCCCTTCTTTTATTCAGCAGATCTCTCTCTCTTTGCAATCTTTCAACATCATCTCTCTCTGAACCTGTTTTGTTGATTTTTTGCTCCAGGTTATCCATAAGCTCTATTAACCCGGATACTGAAGCTAAATGATGTTTATTTAGAAGTTTGTAAATATCTGATATTCTCTCTTCAACCAATGTAATTCTTTCAGGAGATACAATAATCTTCTCTGTCATTAATCCAACCTCTTGATGGATGTCTTTAAGCTCAATTCTGCAACTCTCAATACGCTTTGCATATTCTGCAGCAGGTGAAAAATTCTGAGATATCTTTACTGAGGATGAAGCTGCCTCTTTTAGATTTCTTAAAACAGAGAGCTCTTCAGATTCCAGAAGAGTCGAGATTAAAGAGAGTGTTCCCTTTATCTCCTCTGCATTTGACAATATTTTGTACTCCTCTTCAAGCTCCTCAAGTTCTCCCTCTCTTAGTTTTGCACTTTTAAGTTGTTCAAGCTGGAATTTATTGTAATCATTCTCCTCCTCCTGTTCTGAGATCTTTTTTCTTAGTGTAGCGAGCTCTCTCTCTCTCTCTGCAAGCTCACTAAAAACTTCCTGGTACTCTTTAAGCACTCCTCCGTTTCCGGCGTAGGAGTCAAGCACAGATAGCTGAAAACGGCTGTCACCAAGCAGAAGGTGTTGATGCTGAGCATGTATGTCAATTATCTTTCCGGAAATTGATTTAAGAAACTGAAGTGAGACTGGCTGGTCATTCACAAAGCTCCTCGATTTTCCGGCAGGGGTAATGACTCTTCTTAAAATAAGCTCTCCCGTTCTTTCTATCCCCTCACTTTCAAGCAAATCCACCATTTCTCTATCCTGAGAGTATGAAAATAGTGCTTCAACAACACAATTTTTCTCCTGATTAATGAGAGTATCAGATTCTGCTTTATTACCAAGCAGAAGAGAGAGCGCTCCCATTAAAATTGATTTTCCGGCTCCTGTTTCACCCGTAATAATAACCAACCCTTCAGGAAAATCAATTTCCAGATTTTCGATAAGGGCATAGTTTGATATTATAAGATTTTTGAGCATGCCGGCAATTTTAGAAGAGTCATAAGGATACCTACTCCTCTATCTTTCTGTAGTGAATTCGACCCTCCTCAAATTCATTAATTGCAATTAGGGATGCCTTAGGAAGTCTTTCATAGTAGCGAGATATCTCTATCTGTTCGCGATTTTCAAAAGTCTCCTCAAGCGTATCTGCGTATGTTGAGAACTCCTCCAGTTTCTGGCTTAGTTCAAATTTCATCTCTGCCGAAATCTGGTTTGATCTTTTTGCAATAATCATAACAGACTCATAAATGTTCCCTGTAGGCTCTGCAAGCTTTGAGATATCTCTTGTTACAGTATTGCCCGGTACACTTTTTCTGATTTCCATATTCTATTGATTTGTTTTTGTTTCTGCTTGTGCTTTATTGAACATCCCGTCAAGTTCTTTCCTGTATTTTGACTCAGGATATTCACTAATAAAATTGTAATACTCATCTGTAAGAGCAAGGTATCTCTCTCTCTGTTTCTCCTTAACGCTTTGCTCTGCATATCTGAAATGGGAGACAACAAGGTAATACATTATGTCTTCTCTGTATCTGTTATCAGGATTCTCCTTGATAGCGTTTTTTAGAGCAAATGTAGCAGCTTTGTAATCTTCAATTGTATGGTATATCTTTGCTGCTTCATAGCTTTTTCTGTCAAGTCTCTCCTGCAAATCTACTAGCATATCTTTACACTTAACCAAATAGTCCGAGTTGGGATAGTCATAGAGAAACTCACTTATAGCTGCCATTGCTGTATAGGTAGGGATCTGATCCAGTTCAAATCTGTATGTTGACTGATATAGACAATCCAGTCTGAGAAAACGGGCCTCCTCAGTGAAAGGGCTTCGTGGAAACACTTTGGTGAATGAATCGAAATTTGCCTCAGCTGCCTGAAGATCTCCCCATTTATAATTGCTGAGACCGACATAAAACTGTACAGTATCATCTCTCATTGTCCCTTTGGTAGCGATAAGTATCTGTTCAAAAAGGTCAACTGCCTTTTTGTACTTCTTCTGATTGTAATACTCAAAAGCACCTTTGTACTTCTCATCTACATCTGCACTTTTGTAGAGCATTTCAAACCTTGAGGAACACGAGGCAACAATTGCACCCAGGGTTAATACGGCTAGTAGCTTGATGATTTTCATTTTTTAAATATTTATTTGTTTTCAGAGAGAAAACGCTCGGCATCCATAGCTGCCATACAGCCCGAACCTGCTGCAGTTATAGCCTGTCTGTATGAATTATCCTGTACATCACCAGCTGCAAAAACGCCCGGTATGTTTGTTTTGCTGCTTTTACCTTCAGTTATGATGTAACCCTCGTCATTAGTCTTTACCCATTTAGAGAAAAGCTCAGAGTTAGGATGGTGCCCAATTGCCAGGAAGAATCCGTGGATGTCAATTTTTTTCTCAGTACCATTCTTGTGAACAAGAATCGCACCATTCACTCCTCCAAATGGTGTTCCGGTAAGCTCTCTTGTATTGTAATTCCAAAGTATTTCAATATTTGGTGTGTTTTTCACCCTCTCCTGCATTGCTTGCGAGGCTCTCAGCACATCCCTTCTGACAATCATATAAACTTTGTTACACATACCTGCAAGATATGAGGCCTCTTCACAGGCAGTGTCTCCACCACCAACTACTGCTACATCTTTTCCTTTGTAAAAGAACCCGTCACATGTTGCACATGCTGACACTCCCTGCCCCCTGAATTTCTCCTCAGATTCTATCCCCAGATATTTTGCAGTTGCCCCTGTTGATATAATAAGGGACTCTGCCAGTAAATCAGTTTCGCCGTCAACAGTTATTTTAAAGGGCCTGTTTGAAAGATCTACCTCGGTGATAGTGCCGAATCTCACATCGGTTCCAAATCTTAATGCTTGTTTTTTTAGATCTTCCATCATCTCATTACCGCTTATCCCTTCAGGATAGCCCGGAAAGTTATCTATTTCTGTGGTAGTTGTGAGCTGACCACCAGGTTGAATTCCCTCATATAGCACCGGAGCAAGGTTTGCCCGGGATGCATAAATAGCAGCAGTATAGCCTGCAGGGCCACTGCCAATTATCAGACATTTTATGTTTTCAGTACTCATATTATAATTTTGGTAAATTATTGTTTACAACCCGCAAAGGTACTAATTTTTTTCGTATGAACATTTCCAGACGGAGCTCCCATACGAGTAGAAATGAAAGAGTCCATCTTGAGGCAAGAAGCCAGGGTATAGATGCCCCTACTGAGGCAACAAGAAAAACATCTTCAAGGTTACTGTGTGATATACTTATGTGGTGATTAAGAAGATCTACATCTTTTTTTGTGATTTTCCCTGATTCAGTCTCATCAATCATAACAGCTGCACCATATGCAAGTCCCAGGGTGTTTGCCACAATCCATAAAAAAGCAGTTTTGGCGGGTAATCCAAAGAATGCCATTACAGGCCTCATAAACTTGGAGAGCCACCTTATAACACCAAACTCAGCCAGAAGTCTCTGAATAATAGAGAGAGTAAATATCAACACACTCATCATGACAACTAGCTTAAGTGTTTTGAAAAACCACACCTCCAGCATTTCAATTAATGTGAGGTCTGTTGCAGTTGCCTCTATAACAGCCATCTTGCCACCTCCGGGAATAATCAGGTTAAGAGTATAGCCAATTATTAATGAAGATATTGTTCTTACCAGAACCATTCTTACAGCAGAGGAGCCGGTCTTCTTTTGTACGGCAGTTTCTGTTATCATATTGTGAGCAGCAAGAATCATAGCTGCCAGAATAGTTACTGTTCTGATGTCCAGGTTGAGAGTAGCCATCACAGCAATAGCCGAATAGACATTAACAAAATATCCGGAAACATATGCCAGTGCGGCCTCTCCCGGCAAACCCATCAGATTGAAGACAGGACTTAAGAATTCAGATATGTATGGTAAAATATTAAAATACTCAAGAAAGAGAACTCCCAATGTTACCAGTACAGTTATACGAACAAGCCAAAGACAGGTTTTAAGTGTCTTTGGCAAGATCTCTTTTACCGAGCTAACGGCTCTATTTATTGCAGATTTATCCATATTTAAAAATAATCTGCAAATATAGCCTTATTTTCAACTCCTAATAATTATTTTTCTTTGGTTCAAAGTGTGATTTTGGATGGTTACATGCAGGGCAATTCTCCAGCGCCTTTTTTCCTTTATGTACATAACCGCAGTTGCGACACTGCCACTCAATATCCTCCTCTCTTTCAAATACTTTTTCAGCCTCCACTCTTGCAAGAAGCGTTCTGTATCTCGCCTCGTGTTCAGCCTCTACCTTTGCTATCATCTTAAATGCCGATGCAACTTTTGGAAATCCCTCCTCCAGCGCAATCTCAGCAAATGCAGGATAAAGTTCTGTCCACTCTTCTTTTTCGCCGGCTGCTGCTGCTTCAAGATTATCCTTAGTTGTTCCGACTATCCCTGCAGGATATGATGCTGTAATCTCTACCATTCCACCCTCAAGAAAACTGAAGAACCTCTTTGCGTGCTCCTTCTCTTGTTCGGCAGTTTCAGCAAACACAGCAGCTATATGCTCAAATCCCTCTTTTTTAGCAACGCTTGAAAAGTATACATATCTACTTCTTGCCTGAGACTCTCCGGCAAAAGCTTTTAGTAGATTCTGTTCCGTTCTTGTTCCTTTAATGCTCTTTTCCATAATTGTTTATATTAATGTTGAGTTACTAACAAAAATAGTCAATATATTTGTAATAAAGAAGAGTGTAATATCAATTTTTGCTATGGAAAAAAGAAAATTGCAGATGATGAGGGGATACATGAAAGAGATGGCTATCTCTGCCTTTATCGTGCCATCAAATGACCCCCATTTTGGAGAGTATATTCAGGAGCACTTCAACTGCCGGACTTGGTTATCGGGATTTACAGGCTCTGCAGGTACTTTGGCAATTACTCAGACTGAGGCAGCTCTCTGGACCGATTCAAGATATTTTATACAAGCTGAAAAAGAGCTTGATGGCTCAGGGATAGAGTTAAAGAAAATGAGGGTTGCCGGAACCGAAACTATTGAGCAGTGGATAGCTCAGAGACTCGAAAACAACCAGAGTGTAGGTATTGATTCATCTCTCTTCTCTTTCACAGAGTATAACTCATTGAAATTAGCATTTAACAACCTCAATATTCAACTCTGTAATGACCCTTTTGAAACAATCTGGACAGAGAGACCTCCACTGAAATTTAGTCCTGTATCATTGCTTTCCGAGGAGTACACCGGAGAAAGTGTAAAATCAAAACACAACAGACTTAAAACATTATTAAATGTTGAAGGGCAGTTTCTCTATATTATATCATCCTGCGATGAGATAGCATGGTTATGTAATATCAGGGGGAGAGATATTCCTTACAACCCTTTACCTCTTTCGTATGCTGCAGTTTCGGCAGAGAAGATTTTTTTATTTGTGGACAGCTCCTCTTTTACTCTTCAGGATAAAAGAGCGCTTGAGAGAGATGATGTTGTGATAATGCCGTATGATACATTTTCGTCATTTATCACAGACTATCCGGAGAGAGCTTTGAGAATTGCCAATCCGGACAAAATTTCAATAAGGAATTACAACAGCGCTGTTAAAGGAGGAGCAAGATTTCAGCTTGATCAAATACGAGGAGGAGCTGTAACTATGCTAAAAGCTATCAAGAATCAGGTTGAGCAGGAGGGTTTCAGAAAGGCTATGATTCACGACGGAATTGCATGGGTTAAAACTTTGCGAGCAATTGAAGAGAAGCTTAACTCAGATAAAAGAGTCACTGAAAAAGATATTGCAACCCTGTTCTCAGATTTCAGATCATTAAGTCCGCTTTACAAAGGAGAGAGTTTTGCCCCAATTGTTGCTTTTGGTTCCAATGCAGCTCTTCCTCATTACTCTCCATCATCAGAAGATGTTTTAATTTCAAAAGTGGGTCTTCTGCTTATGGATACCGGAGGTCAATATCTTTGCGGAACAACAGATACAACAAGAACAATAGCAGTTGGTCCGCTCACATATGAGCAACGACGGGATTATACCTTAATTTTAAAAGGTATGATAAATTTATCCAAGGCAAGATTCCTTAAAGGAACAAGAGGAACTCAGCTTGATTTTCTGGCAAGGGGACCAATCTCATCTTCCGGAAAAATTTACATGCATGGAACAGGACACGGAATTGGCCACTATCTGTGTGTGCACGAGGGCCCTCAAAGTATAAGAATGGAGGAGAATCCCGTAGCGATTGAGCCAGGAATGGTTATCTCTAACGAACCTGCAGTTTATCAGCCAGGAGAGTACGGTATAAGAATTGAAAATGTAATTCTTTGTCAGAAATGGATGGAGACAGAGAGTGGAATATTTAATGAATTTGAAACACTTACTTTTGTCCCTATTGATACAAACCCTGTAATCAGGGAATTACTGTGTGATGAGGAGATAAAATGGTTAAACAAATACCATTCAATGGTTTTTGAAAAACTATCGCCTGCGCTGGAGCCAAAAGAGGTAGATTGGCTATCTGACAGGTGCAAGGAGATCAATTGAATAATCCGGTCTGAATACAATAATTCTTACACCAAAGTTGATAACACCCATGGTATTGTCTCTCCTTTTGAATCTAAGGTCAGACTGGAGAAGTCTTGTCGATTTGTATTCGTCAATATTATCTGCAAATGAGGGACCCTCATTCTTTAAAATATCAAGAAAGTATTTTCCTGTATCGTACGCCTGAAATGCGTATGGGGTTGGCTCAGTTCCAAAAAGCGCCCTGTATCTTGAAAGAAATCTCTTAACATCTTCGCGACTATAGTCAACAAAGTACTGGAGAGCAAGATGAAGATTCATACTGTGGTAGTAATCAATATCTACACTCTCAAAATTTCTCCATCTGGGAAGCCCAAAGAGTGTGATTTTATATCCACTTCTGGTAGAGATAAGGTTAAGGTTTCTAAGAATATCAGAGACAAATGCTTCAGATTCAGAGATTATAATGACAGAATTGTCGTTATTTGTGCTTAGAAGATTTGTTATCTGATCTCTAACCAATCTGCCTTCAAGCAGAGCGTAAGAAAATTCTTTAAAAGCTATTCCGTTTTCATTAAGTATTGATCTTGTAAGTTGAAGCATCTCTGCATCTCTCCCTCCCTTTTCATAAAATAGAGTGATCTGAGATCCGTATGGAATCGATTTTAACAGTGTTCTTTGCTGCTCTTCTGCAGTAACGGGGAGTTGATAAAAAAATCTGTTTTCACTAATGTATTTTTCTGCTGCAGGATCCATTGGTGAGATTACCGGGATATCCCTCTCTCCGGCAAAATCAAGAATTCCTTCAATCTCAGAGGCAAAAACAGGTCCAACGATCAGTTCACTATTATTGAGTTTTCCGGTTGCAACAATTTGATATGAGTTCTGGTACTCCTTGTTGTCAATTACCTCAAGATTAATGGACATTCCGGAATCTTTGGCATCATTAACGGCCATTAGAAAACCATGATAAAAATCTATGAAATTTGATACTGGATTTTGTTCATTCAAATTTCTTGAATTAACAGGGAGAATCAATGATATTTTGTGTACATAATCTCTTCCCGGAATAAACCGCATCCTCTTCTCAGGGAGGCTCTTTTCAACAATATCCTCCTGAACGGATATCTCCTCCTCTGGTACCGGTGGTGCCCCAATCCTGATAAAAAGAATATCACCTGTCTTTAAACCTTCAGATGCTTTTGGATTGTCATTTATAAGGCTGTTCACATTTATATTATATGCTTTTGATATAGAGAAGAGCGTCTCTCTTTGTTGCACTTTGTGCACAAAAAATTCGCCACTCTCATTTCTGATCTTCTCGGTGGAGATTGTTACTTTAGGAGGAGTGTACTGAGCAGTAGCACAGCCGCCTGTAATAATCATAACCAAAAGTAATATAATACTTAGTCTGTTCATAGCCTCGCAAGCATATTGTTTATGTTTGTCTCAATGCGTTCGTAAATATCTTCTGAATCTTCTGATCTGCAGAAATCTGCACCGGTGATATGTTCAAAAAGTTCAATATATCTTTCAGAAATAGAGTTTACAATAGCATCTGTCATTTCCGGGACTCTCTGACCCTCTTTGCCGGAAAAACCATTATCCATCAGCCACTCTCTGACAAACTCCTTGGATAGTTGTCTCTGTTGCTCCCCTTTGTCAAAAAGAGTTTGGTAGCTCTCACTGTAGAAGTATCTGGAGGAGTCCGGAGTATGAATCTCATCAATCAGGTAAATTGTATCACCCTTTTTACCAAACTCGTATTTTGTATCTACAAGAATTAATCCCCTCTCCTCAGCAATTTCGCTCCCCCTTTTAAAAAGATCAAGTGAATATTTTTCAAGCATTTCGTACTCCTCAACAGAAACCAGCCCTTTAGAGATAATCTCCTCTTTTGAAATATCTTCATCATGAGCACCAAGCTCGGCCTTAGTGGTAGGTGTAACAATTGGCCGGGCAAAGGCCTCATGCTCCTTCATCCCTTCAGGAATAGGAACGCCGCAGATTTGTCTGGCTCCTGCTTTATAAGCTCTCCAGGAACTGCCGGTAAGATATCCTCTGACAATCATTTCAACAGGATATCCTGTGCATTTGTGACCAATTGTAACCATTGGGTCCGGAGAGGCAATTTTCCAGTTGGGTACTATGTCTGAAGTCAGGTCTAAAAACCTTGACGCAATCTGATTAAGAACTTGTCCTTTAAACGGAATTCCCTTAGGTAACACTACATCAAATGCAGAGATCCTGTCTGTTGCGATCATAACAAGGTAATCATCTCCAATGCTGTAAACATCTCTTACTTTACCTACATACTTACCGGTCTGATTTTTAAAATTGAATTCTGTTCTGGTTATTGCCTTCATATTGTTTTATACAAATTAATCAGTTTATCTGTGAAACTTTTCCATGAGAGTTTTTCTCTCTCTCTTTCAATGTTGGTTACAAAGTTACCAATTTTACCGGAATTGAAATAATCCTCAATGGCTCGTGAAACTAGTACCGGTTCAGCTTTATCTACAACAATTCCTGTGCCCGGACCCTCAATTGCCTCTTTAAGGCCTCCTACATTTGTTGTTATCATAGGAAGACCAAAGTGATAAGAGATAGCGCTTATGCCACTTTGGGTTGCTGTTCTGTAGGGCAGAACACACACATCTGCTGATGAGAAAAAAGAGGGAACCTCGTTATCAGAAATATAGCTTGTGAAAAGTTTAATTCTCTCCCTGTTTGGAGAGGACTCAATCAACTTCTCATATTTTTCAAAGCTGCCATAAGGTTCACCCGCTACAATCAATTGATATGAATCATCCAGAGATGAGAACGCCTCAAGCAGTATATCTAACCCCTTGTACTCCCTGATTAGTCCAAAAAACAGAATGTTTCTCTTGTTTGGTGCTATTCCAAGCTTTCTGCATGCCTCGCTTCTCTCCATTTTGTTCCCAAAATGGTTGTACAACGGGTGAGGAGTACTTATGAAATTAGCATCAGGCTTAAATTTTTGAAGATCTTTGCCTACAGCGTCAGAGAGAACAATAAAAGCGTCTGATGCTCCCAGGAAATATTTAGTAAATGGCTTGTCAAAGAATCGCTCTTCGTGAGGGATAACATTATCAAGTATTGATATAACCTTTGTTTGTGATGATATATGTCTGGCGACATATCCAAGAGATGGTGCAAACCAGGACATCCAGTATCTCATAATTAGAAGATCAGGATTCCACTCTCTGATAATTTTTGAGGTCTTTATGTATGAAATTGGATTTGCTGTGTCCAGCAATGATATGCTGGGGATTTTAATCGCAGAATCCCCCTCTTCCACAAGTTGTGTTTTCCCGGGGAAGAGGATGGATGGATATTGTCTGCTGAAATTAAATGCCTTTACTTCGTGAAGAGTTGATAACTCCTGGAATATATTGGCATTGAATTGCGCAATCCCACCTCTGTATGGGTAGAAACAAGATAAGATTGCAATTTTCACAAGAGGTCTTTATTTGCCTTTTGATTTTGTTTTTACATACTCTTCATTAAGACCTGCAACAACCTCTCGGGTTATATTCAGGGCTGAGTCAGCCTGAAGAACTGTGTTCATTGTAGCTGATGAATTAATAATAATAGAGAACCTCTTCTGGTCATTGTATGTTTTAAGATAGGTATTAAGGGCGTCCATTACTTTGTTTATAAGTACGCTCTCCTCTTCTGCCATCTCCATCTGCTTCTGTTGTCCCAGAGATTGCAGCTCCTGCTGACGAGCAGCCAGTTGCTGCTGTTGAGTCTCTGCCTGTGCACGTGTAATCAGACCCTTTTGAATCTTCTCTTCCCAGTCTTTGTAGTCGCGTTCAAAAGCTCTTCCTCTTTTGCTAAGGTCGTCCTGAATCACCTGAGCCTTGCTCTCCAGTTCAGATTTAAGATCGTTGAACATATCGTACTGATTCATAAGAGAGTCAATTTGAATATAAACAACGCTTCCCTGTCCTGCAACAATAGCTTCGCCTTGTTCACCGGCGGGTGAAGAGCCGGGTTTTGACGAGAAGTGTAGAATGTAAAGTACTATAACCGCAACGGCTAAAACTGAATTCAAGATAATAGAGGCATTTTTCATTTTTGTAGTGTTAAATAAAACGCAAATATAATTAATAATTGTTTAATTGTCTAAGATAGGCCTGGATGGTATTCTCCAGCCCCAGATAAATGGCATCACATACAAGAGCGTGTCCTATAGATACTTCATCAAGCCAGGTAATGTTTCTGGCAAAATAGTTGAGGTTTTCAAGGTTCAGGTCGTGTCCTGCGTTCAGACCCAGTCCGCTCTCTTTTACTGCTATTGCCGTCCTGTAGTAAGGCTCAAGAGCTCTCTCCCTGTTGTTACTATAACCGGATGCGTATGATTCTGTGTATAGCTCTACCCTGTCACATCCGCTCTCTGCAGCATAGAATATCATCTCAGGAACAGGATCAACGAATATTGATGTTCTTATACCGTGACTTTTAAAAATTGAGACAACTCCTTTAAGATAGTTAAGGTTCTTTTTTGTATCCCATCCACTGTTTGATGTTATTACATCATGAGCATCAGGAACAAGAGTAACCTGTTCAGGAAGTACCTCCAGAACAAGATTTATAAAACTGTCTACCGGATTTCCCTCAATGTTGAATTCTGTAGTAAGGATACCTTTTAGATCTCTTGTATCCTTGTATCTGATATGTCTCTCATCTGGTCTGGGATGGACTGTAATACCCTGAGCTCCGTATCTCTCGCAATCAAGAGCTGCCTTAAGAACATCGGGCAGATTGCCACCCCTTGCATTTCTGAGAGTAGCAAATTTGTTTATATTTACACTTAATTTTGCCATAGTGGAGACAAATTTATGTAATTTTGGCAACTTTTAAATATTTAAGATGAAGATTGCAATATTTGCGAGAGAAATTGACAAGAGGTGGCACGACAAACTCACCTTTATTATCAATTCTCTATCATACAGAGGAGCAGAACTCATCTTTTATGCACCTTTTTATAAAAGAGCAATTGGATTTCACAAACTTGCCATACCAGCATCGGCACTTTTTCACAGTTATGAAGATATGGATCCGGAAACGGATATCTTTCTTTCACTTGGAGGAGATGGTACTCTTCTTGAATCTCTAACTTATATAAGAGACAGAGGAATTCCTGTAGCAGGCATAAACTTTGGAAGACTCGGCTTTTTAACAACAGCAGACTCGGAACCAAGTCATTACTGGATTGAGAGACTTATAAACAAAGATTACAAAACAGAAAAACGAAGTCTTCTGAAGCTTAGTTCCGGGAGTTATCTTAACGGACTTTATCCTTATGCCCTCAATGAAGTTTCTGTACAAAGACAGGATCCCTCAATGCTATCTGTAACTTTGAAAATTGATGGGGCTGAACTACCTCCTTACTGGTCAGATGGGATGGTGATTGCAACCCCCACCGGATCAACTGCATATTCACTTAGCCTTGGTGGACCTATAATGATTCCGGCCTCAAAAGCTGTAATTGTTGCTCCAATTGCTCCACATAACCTGAATATCAGGCCACTTGTTGTATCAGACGAATCCATAATTGAGGTTACTGTTACTTCAAGAAGAGCAGGAGCTGTCCTTAGTCTGGACAACAGATCTGTAATTGTCTCCTCCGGAGAAAAATTTATGGTTAGTAAGGCCGAGTTTGATCTGAATTTTATTTCACTTTCCAGTAATAACTTCATAGAGGCTCTTAAGGAGAAATTGTTCTGGGGAGAAGACCGGAGAAACACTTAATATCTAAGATGATTGATAATGGAAAAATACCTGTCCATGTTACAATAATAATGGATGGAAACGGAAGATGGGCAAAAAAGCAGGGGCTTAAAAGAGTTTTTGGCCACAGAGCAGGAGTTGAGTCAGTAAGGCAGGCAACAGAATTTGCCGCAGAAAAGGGGATTAGGTTTTTGAGCCTCTTTGCCTTTTCCGATGAAAACTGGAAGAGGCCGCAGGATGAGGTCAATACTCTTATGGAGCTTATGGTTGATGCGATACTGAAAGAGACACCCACACTGCTTAAAAATAATGTTAAATTCAGGGTGATAGGAGATAAGGAGAGGCTTCCTAAAGTTGTTCAGGAAAAAATTCTCTCTGCGGAAGATTCCACAAAAGCCTCAACGGGCCTCACTCTTATTGTTTTTCTCAGTTATAGCGGAAAATGGGATATACTTCAGGCAGCCCACAGATATTATAAAGAGAATAGCCTCTCCCTGCAGATGCCTTCGCCAGATGAGTTTGACAAGTATCTCTCAACGGCTGGAATACCAGATCCTGACTTGCTTATCCGCACAAGTGGAGAGCAAAGGATAAGCAATTATCTTCTCTGGCAAACGGCATATACAGAATTTTACTTCCCAGAAGTGCTTTGGCCCGATTTTCGCAAAAATGACTTTCAGCAAGCACTGGAGGAGTATGCTGCCAGAGAGCGCAGATACGGAAAGACCGGTGAACAAGTTAATAATCTATAATCTCTTGGGCTTTGAATCCAAATAAAAACCTATATTTGCAATTTTACCCACATAGTGTGCAAATGAAGTCTCTTTCGCTATTATTACTACTAGCATTGCTCTCTCCGCTTGGAGCCTCGGCTCAGCAGCAGAACCAGCAGAAAACAAACATTGTAGTTGACTACAATTCTCCTAAAGAGTATGTAATAGGAGGTCTTGAGGTTTCCGGTATACAATACCTTGGAAAGGATCAAATTCTATCTCTCACAGGATTATCCGTTGGAGATAAAATCACAATTCCCGGAGAGGATATATCGGCAATCATTAAGCGTATCTACATGCAGAGATACTTTTCTGATGTAAGTGTCCATATTGATTCTGTGTTAAGGGATACAGCATACATAAGATTTGACTTGCTTGAAAGGCCAAGAGTGTCAAGATGGGAATTTGAGGGGATTAAGTCAGGAGAGAAGAGTGATCTTAATGAAAAACTTAAGCTGAGAAGGGGAAGCGAGCTGTCTGAATACCTAATTGGCTCCACCTCTGAAATAATAAGGAAATTTTATATTGAAAAGGGTTTCCTTCAAACAGAGGTTAATGTTGTGCAGGAGCAGGATACTCTTATAAGAAACGCCGTAAAGGTCACCTTTAAGGTTGACAGAAAATCTAAAGTTAAGATTAAGAAGATATCTTTTGAGGGTAATGAGAATGTTAAGGGGTCAAAGCTTGCCTCTGCAATGAAAAAGACAAAGGATATGAGAATCCTTAACTTTTTCAATTCAAAGAAATTTAACGAAAAGGAGTATCCTAATGACAAGAGGCTCTTACTTCAGGCTTATGGAGAGAGAGGATACAGGGATGCTCGTATTGTAAAGGATTCTATGTATTACATTGAAGATGGAAGACTGGGAATCCATTTTGTAATTGATGAAGGAAAGAGGTATTATTTCAGAGATATAACATGGACCGGTAACTCAATTTACTCTTCTGAACAGCTGAATTCAGTACTTAAAATTAAAAGCGGAGATATCTATGATGTTGTCTCTATGGAGAAGAGATTATTTGAAGCAGAGGAGGGCAACGTCTCAAAATTATACAGGGACAATGGTTATCTCTTTTTCAATGTGTCACCTGTTGAGGTTAGAATTGACGGAGATTCGGTAGATGTAGAGATGAGAATGGTTGAGGGAAAACCGGCAACATTTAACCGTATTGTTATCAATGGAAACAACATAACTAACGAGAAAGTTGTAAGAAGGCAGTTATGGACAAAACCGGGCTATCTCTTTAGTCAGTCTGAACTTGAGCGTTCATTAAGAGATCTTGCATCTATGGGGCACTTTGAACCTGAGAAGATAATGTCTCCATCCGGATACAATATCATGCCTAATTACAATGCTAACACAGTTGATGTTACATATAATGTAGAGGAGAAGCCAAACAGTCAGCTGGAACTGGCCGGAGGTTGGGGAGGTAATACTTTTGTAGGTACCCTTGGGTTGAGTTTCAATAACTTTTCCATAGGGAGGGTTTTCAAAAAGAGTTCATGGAGACCAGTTCCACTTGGTGATGGTCAGCAATTATCTATAAGATTCCAGACAAACGGAACATATTACACTGCGTTTTCAGCAAGTTTCTCTGAGCCCTGGCTTACCGGGAAGAAACCTACATCGCTAAATATCTCAGCATACTATACAAGACAAACCAACTCCTACTATTTTTACCAGAATTCAGGTCAGAGTATGGAGGTATATGGATTTGGCGCCGGGATTGGTACAAGATTAAAATGGCCCGATAACTGGTTTGTTTTCTATAATGAACTAAGCTGGCAGACATACAGGTTAACTGACTGGCAGTACTATTTCCTCTTTACAGATGGTCTATCCAACAATATAAGCTGGAAGATTAATCTTTCAAGGAATTCAACTGACCAGGCAATCTATCCCAGAAAGGGCTCTGATTTCCAAATGGGACTGCAGTTGACTCCTCCATACTCACTCTTCCGCCCAAAGGATACCAATTATAAGGGTATGACAGATGCTCAGAGGTACAAATGGATTGAGTATCACAAATGGACATTCAAAGGGGCTCTTTTTACACCAATTGTTGGAGACCTCGTACTTATGACCAGAGCTCAGTTTGGATATCTGGGATACTATAACAGAAATCTTGGCTATTCACCATTTGAAGGTTTTATAGTAGGCGGAGATGGTATGTCGGGTTACAATACATACGGATCAGATATCATCGGTTTGAGAGGATACGAAAACAACTCGCTTACCCCAAGAAAGAACAATGGATATGTAGGCAATGTATACGATAAGTTTACTGTTGAACTTCGTTATCCGCTTGTTTTGCAGCCACAATCAACTATATATGCGCTTCTCTTCCTTGAAGGTGGTAACTCATGGTCAGATATTAAAGACTTTAACCCTTTCCAGATCAAGAGATCTGCCGGTGTGGGTGTAAGAGTTCTTCTTCCAATCGTAGGGATGCTTGGTATTGACTGGGGCTATGGATTTGATCCTGTAGGAGACAAGAGAAGGGGAGGAAGTAATTTCCACTTTGTAATTGGACAACAATTTTAAAATTAACATCTACAGATATGAAAAGAATTTTGATAACATTCGCATTTGTTCTGGCTTCTGTTTTTACAGTAAATGCTCAGAACTATGGATATCTGAACACTCAGGATATTCTTGACAAAATGCCCGAGTATAAAACAGCACAAAGCCGCCTTGACCAGGTTAGAGAGGGTCATGAAGCCGATATTCAAACAGACAAGGATAGAATTGAGATGCTTTTCAGGAAATATCAGTCTGAGAAGTCAAGACTAAGCGACAATTTACGCCAGGCAAGGGAGAACGAGATTATCACGATGGAGAGGAACGCAAAAGAGAGACAGAAAGAGATATTTGGCCAGGATGGATCCTTTTCAAAAATGACAATGGAGCTTATGGAGCCTATACAGAGAAGAGTGCAGGGGGCGATTGATGCCGTTGCTGCCGAGATGGGACTGGGCATAGTTTTTGATATCAATGTGGTACAGGGGGTAGTTTACAAAAACCCAAGAGTTGATATTACTGACAGAGTAATAAGGAAATTAAACCTGAAATAACAAACACAATAATTTATAATTCTTTTATGAAACATTTATCGAAAATACTACTGGTACTATTTCTTGCAGTATCCACGACTTCGTTTTCGCAAGCTCTGAAATTTGGTCATTTGAACACACAGGAGTTGGTTGCGTTGATGCCGGACAGAGATAGTGCTGCAGTAAAACTAGAGAAATATTCTGCTGACCTTAACGAAACAATGGAGGCTATGCAGGTTGAGTTTAATACTAAACTGAATACATATCAGCAAAAACAGGCTACCTGGACTGCTGCTGTATTGGAGGCAAAACAAAAGGAGCTTCAGGAAATTCAGGCTAGATTTGAACAGTTTCAGCAAAGTGCAGGTCAGGAGTATCAGCAAATGCAAAACTTACTACTTGCTCCGGTCTTCAAAAAAGCAAATGATGCTATTCAGAAAATTGGCAAAGAGCAAGGATTTATTTACATTTTTGATACATCAACAGGAGCAGTGCCTTTCATTAATGCAGAACAGAGTGTTGATGTGATGCCTATGGCAAAAAAGGAACTTGGAATCCCTGCAGATAAAAAACTTCCTGCTCCACAGCAACAGTAGAGAATATTTTTTTATAACTTTACAATCGTCCTGCAAATCAAATTGTAGGGCGATTTCCTTTTTTATATGGATTCTCAAAACAAACAAAATAACATTGTAGGTATCTTTGACTCCGGAGTAGGCGGATTATCAGTCTGGAGAGAGTTAATTAAAGTTATACCCGGTAACAGGATGATTTATGTTTCAGATAATGCTTTCTCACCCTATGGACCCAGGCCACAGTCTGAGATTATTTCCAGAGCAATGAGCATTACTGATTTTTTAATTAAAAATGGTGCCGGAATCATCGTTATTGCTTGCAATACAGCTACTGCAGCGGCCATTGAGGAGCTAAGGTGGAAATACGAAATTCCATTTGTCGGAATGGAGCCTGCAGTTAAACCTGCAGCAAAGATGTCAAAAACAAAAGTTATAGGAGTTCTGGCAACAAAAGGGACATTTATGGGAAGGCTTTACAACAAGACTCTAAGAAGATTTGCAACAGGACTGAGAGTTGTTGAGAAGGTAGGAACCGGCCTTGTTGATATTGTTGAAAACGGTAAGGCCGATACTCCGGAGAGTAAAAAATTATTGTCCAAATATATTACCCCAATGATAGCTAAAGGGGCGGACTATATTGTACTCGGTTGTACTCACTATCCTTTTCTGAGTGATCAGATCAGGGAGATAGCAGGAGAGGGCGTTACTCTTGTTGATCCTGCACCGGCTGTTGCAAAACATACATATGAAATAATGGAGGAGAGAGGCCTGATTCAGGAGGGAACTCTAAATCAGGAAGAGCAGACCAGGTTCTTTTCAACAGGTTCAGAAGCGAACCTTAAAAGAGTAGCCAGGACCATTTTGCCCTCAATAGAAGAGGGCTTTTTTGAACACATGGATTAACCAAACTTCAAATTATGAAAACTGAACTTCTTTTCTATCTGGTGCCGCTAGCCTCACTTGCAGCACTGATTTTTGCCCGCTATTTCTTTAAAGAGATGATGAAAGAGAGCGAAGGGACTCCGCGAATGATGGAGATTGCCTCCTATGTACGCAGCGGAGCAATGGCGTATTTAAGGCAGCAGTACAAAGTTGTTACTATAGTTTTTATTGTTATTGCAATTTTCTTTGCAATTCTTGCCTATGGTTTTGGTGTCCAGAATGAATGGGTTCCGTTTGCATTCCTTACAGGCGGATTTTTCTCAGGGCTTGCCGGGTTTATTGGAATGAAGACAGCAACATACGCATCGGCCAGGACTGCAAACGCATCAAGAAAGTCATTAAACGGGGGGCTCAGAGTAGCCTTCAGATCTGGTGCCGTAATGGGACTTGTTGTTGTAGGGCTGGGACTTCTTGATATCTCTGTATGGTATATTCTTCTTGATAATTTTATAGAGGCAACAGAGGGACAAAAGTTAGTTATTATTACCACCACAATGCTGACATTTGGAATGGGGGCATCTACTCAAGCCCTCTTTGCAAGAGTAGGAGGGGGTATATACACAAAAGCAGCAGATGTGGGAGCGGACCTTGTTGGTAAGGTAGAGGAAAATATTCCTGAAGATGATGCAAGAAACCCTGCAACTATAGCTGATAATGTTGGAGATAATGTAGGAGATGTTGCCGGAATGGGTGCAGATCTTTATGAGTCTTATTGCGGGTCAATCCTTGCAACTGCCGCCCTTGGAGCATCGGCATTTTACATAAATCCTCAGCTTCAGATGAAGGCTGTTTTTGCACCAATGCTTATAGCTGCTGTTGGTATCCTTCTCTCAATTATTGGGATATTTCTTGTAAGGACAAAAGAGGGTGCCGGAATGAAGGAGTTACTCAAATCTTTGGGCGTTGGGGTGAATGTCAGCTCAATATTAATAGCGGCAGCAACCTTTGGAATTCTTTATATTCTTGGTCTTGAGAATTGGGTTGGTATATCTTTTTCTGTAGTTGTAGGACTTGTAGCCGGAATAATAATCGGCCACTCAACAGAATACTATACCTCTCATTCATATAAACCAACCAAGAGTATATCAGAGAGTGCTCAGAGCGGTCCGGCAACCGTTATCATATCCGGGATAGGAATTGGGATGGTATCAACTGCTATACCGGTACTTACAATTACAGCCGCAATCATACTTGCTTTTTTATGTGCAACCAACTTTGATGTTCAGAATATGCTTTCAGCGGAGAACCTTAGCCTTGGGCTTTATGGTATTGGGATAGCTGCTGTGGGAATGCTCTCTACACTAGGAATTACTCTGGCAACAGATGCTTATGGCCCAATTGCTGACAATGCAGGAGGAAATGCTCAAATGAGTGGTCTTGAACCCGAGGTGAGAAAAAGGACGGATGTTCTGGACGCTCTCGGAAACACAACTGCTGCAACAGGCAAAGGATTTGCCATTGGTTCAGCTGCCCTTACAGCAATGGCACTTCTTGCATCATATATTGAAGAGATAAAAATCGGATTGATCCATCTTGGTCAGAATACAATAGATATTGCCGGTCGGACAGTTGAAGTAGCACGGGCAACTATCCCTGATTTTATGGAGTACTATGAAGTATCTCTTATGAATCCAAAAGTTCTGGCAGGTGTTTTTTTGGGCTCAATGATGTCTTTTCTTTTCTGTGGCCTTACAATGAATGCAGTTGGAAGAGCTGCACGCCAGATGGTTGAGGAGGTAAGAAGGCAGTTCCGTGAAATCAAAGGTATTCTTGAGGGTAAAGCAACTCCTGATTATGCAAGATGTGTTGAGATTTCAACCAAAGGGGCTCAGCGAGAGATGCTTTTTCCCTCTATTTTGGCAATAGCTGTACCTGTAGTAACAGGCTTGGTTTTTGGTGTTTCAGGAGTGATGGGTTTACTTGCCGGTGGTCTTGGTGCCGGTTTTGTACTTGCAATATTCATGGCAAATGCAGGAGGAGCTTGGGATAATGCAAAGAAATATATAGAGGAGGGGAACTTTGGCGGGCCTGGTTCACTCAGCCATAAGGCGTCAATAGTTGGCGATACTGTTGGGGATCCCTTTAAGGATACCTCAGGTCCTTCACTTAACATACTTATTAAGCTAATGAGTATGGTTGCTATAGTGATGGCCGGCTTGACAGCAGCATTCAGTTTGCTGTAGCTTGAACATATACAATTCCGCTGTAAATCTAAAACCCGAGCTGCGTGAAGTGGCAGCCCCGTGCGGCTGTATCTTGCTTGCTGTAAGTGCGTTAACACTTAATCCCGCGGATCATCCGCGGGATTAAGTGTTAACTTAAAGGTATATAGCGTGTTACAAGGGCACGGGTGTAGAATATAAAACGGTTTTTTGATGTGGGAAACTTTAGATGGCTTCGCCACTATAACCGTCCGGCAGCATCAAAGGGCAAAAAAAAGGGTGTCCAAAATTTCTTTTTGGGCACCCTCATTATTTTAAGACTCAAACTTTATTTAGCTGTAATTCCGAGTTGTTCCTCAATGAAAGATACAAGCTCCTCTTCACTTACTTTGCGTTTGATAATTTTACCTTCACTGTCAACAAATATATTCTGTGGAATGTATTTAACATGGTAAAGTTTTGCAGCTGCGCTGTTCCAGTACTGAAGATCAGAAACCTGAGGCCAAGTTAGTTTGTCATCCTTGATTGCGCTGTTCCAAAGTTCTGCGTCTCTGTCAAAAGATACACCAAATACTCCAAATCCAAGTTTGTTGTACTTTTTGTAAATCTCAACAAGAGTTGGGTTGAAACGACGGCAAGGGCCGCACCATCCTGCCCAGAAATCAATCATAGTGATTTTGTTGTTAGGATACACAGATGAAAGTGCAATTGGATTTCCCTGAGGATCATTCATTGTAAAATCAGGAGCTACCATTCCAACCTCAAGAGTCTTAAGGGTTGCAAGACTCTCTTCAATCTGAGCAATATATCTGTTTCCTTCAAATTCAGGAAGAGCTTTGAAAGAGGCAATTTTTGCCTCCATCTCTGCCATTGGAAAATCTTCTACCTTTTGAGTAAGCTGGATAAGAGTATAAAATGAGTTTGGATTTGCAGCCTGGAATGCAGAATCAACAGCAAAAGCCTCTTTTTGTGATTGATTGTATACAGCAATAATCTCAGCCTTTCTTTCAGGAGTTGTCTCCTTGTTTCCGTACTCACGCATAAGTGAATCAAGACCATACTTTGCACCAATCTCCTCCTGTTGCTTTCTCAGACCCATAACAAGGTCATTTGTAACACCACCTGTGATTGTTGCATTAGGGAAGTCCTCTGCAGCACCTTCAATAGTGATTTCTGAGTTGTCAAGGAAAAACTGGATTCTTCCATCAATTCCCTCAATTGTAATTGCATAATTTTCAGGAGTAACAACCTTTCCTTCAAATCTGAATTTACCGCCAATGAAATCTACGGTGTCAGAAATTTGCTCTGCTCTTGCAAAGTTTGAAAGGATAACCTTTCCTTCAGGAAGATTCTCTCCTGTTATTGTTCCCTCGATAATGTATCCGTCGTGCTTGGGCTGACACGCGAAAAGACCTACTAAGGCCGCGAAAAAAATAATTTTTTTCATCTAATTTAAATTTTGTTGATTAATATTTTGGGTAATTAGCTACTCTTCTTCGCAGGAGCTGAGAAACCACTCCTTATATTTCATATAGCCCTCGGCATTTCTCTTTGCCGACTCCCCAATCTCAGGAGTCCCCTCTTTTACCATTTTTGCAGGAATTCCCGCATATACACCGGGCTCAAGTTTTACATTGCTTAGAACAACGGCACCGGCAGCAATAATAGTATTGTCTGGTACTACAGCATTATCCATTAGTATAGCACCCATCCCGACAAGTACATTGTTCCCGACAGATGCTCCATGGACAATAGCGTTATGCCCCACTGAGACATTGTCTCCAATCTCCACCACGGATTTTTTATGCAATGTGTGCAAAACCGCACCATCCTGAATATTAACCCTGTTCCCTATCCTGATTGGATTTACATCTCCCCTTAACACCGCTCCGTACCAGATACTGCAGTCATCTCCAATAACAACATCTCCAATTATTGCAGCATTCTCTGCAATAAAGCAATTTTTTCCGATAGTTGGGGAAATCCCGTTTAGTTTTCTAATTATAGCCATAGTAATATGTTGCAAATATATCAAAATATAACAAAATATCTTTCATATTGTTCTGAATCGGCATATTTGCCGGATTTATGTTAAACTATAAGGTGTGCTATTCCGTATACTTAACAAATTGCACAAAATTGGCAATATTTGATAATAAATTAAAATTTCAGCAAAAAAGATTTTTTGGTTAAGAATAATGTATAAATTTGTCAAGATTTTGTAAACAAAACTTATATGCAACACAAGGTTATTGACACTAAAGAGGTTGTAATCCGTTTTACCGGAGACTCCGGTGATGGAATGCAGCTTACAGGTACTCTGTTTGCCGACGCCTCAGCTCTTTTTGGGAATGATTTTTCTACATTTCCCGACTTTCCTGCTGAGATAAGGGCCCCTCAAGGAACAATCTCAGGGGTATCGGGTTTTCAGGTTAACATAGGCAGCGGAGAGATAAGAACCCCGGGAGATTTATGCGACGTATTGGTTGCAATGAATCCGGCAGCTCTTAAAGCAAATGCCAAATGGACCAAAAGCACTGCAACAATTATTTTGGACTCTGATACATTTGATGAAAAGGGTTTGAAAAAAGCTGGTTTTGCGACAGAGGATCCGGTAAGAGAGCTGAAAATTGAAGACAGAACTATAATATTTGCTGCAATTACCTCTTTGACAAAAGAGAGTTTAAAAGATAGCGGACTGGACCCAAAAGCAATTGTAAGGTCTAAAAATATGTTTACTCTGGGTATGTGCTACTACATGTTTAACAGACCCCTGGAGTTTACCTTTAAATATATTAAGAAGAAATTTAAAAAGAACCCTGCTCTTATAGATGCAAATCAGAAGGTTCTTCAGGATGGCTTTAATTATGCATCTAATATTCACGCTATTCCAAACACTTATAAAATTGAGCCTGCCAAGCTGAAAAAAGGTCTTTACCGCAATATAAACGGCAATCAGGCTACTGCCTGGGGACTTCTTGCAGCATCTGAAAAATCCGGCAGACCTTTGTTCTGTGGATCTTATCCTATTACACCGGCAACCAGTATCCTTGAAGAGCTAGCTCTGCACAAGGAGTTAAATGCAAAGACTCTTCAGTGTGAGGACGAAATAGCAGGTATTTGTACAGCAATTGGAGCTGCTTATACAGGAAGTCTGGCAGTAACAACTACATCAGGACCCGGTTTGTCTCTTAAGTCTGAGGCGTTGGGGCTTGCAGTTATGACTGAGCTTCCGCTTGTAGTTGTTGATGTTCAGAGAGGAGGACCATCTACAGGTATCCCTACAAAAACTGAGCAAACTGACCTTAATCAGGCGCTTTACGGAAGAAACGGAGAGTGCCCGATTGCAGTAATTGCAGCCCACTCACCATCACATTGTTTTGATGCAGCATTTTATTCTGCAAAATATGCAATGGAGCATATGATGCCGGTGATGCTTCTTACCGAGGGCTTTCTCGGAAATGGATCTGAACCATGGAGAATTCCAAGTATGAAAGATTATCCGGAGATTAATCCTCCAATACTGGAAAAACCTGATGAGGTGCCTTTCTGGCCATTCAAACGCGATGAGGAGAGACTTGCCAGAAGGTGGGCACTCCCCGGGACCGTTGGTTTGGAGCACAGAGTGGGAGGTCTTGAAAAGAATAATAATGGTACCGTATCTTCAGATCCTATTGTTCACGAAAGAATGGTTAATGAGCGTGCAGAAAAGGTTGCAAGACTTGCAAACTATATTCCTGATCAGACTGTAATTGGAGATGAGAGCGGTGAAGTTCTTATTGTTGGATGGGGCGGAACTTACGGGCATCTGTACACAGCTCTTAAAGAGCTGCACGAGCAGGGAAAGAGTGTTAGCCTTGCCCATTTTGACTATATCTTCCCATTGCCAAAAAACACAGCTGAGGTATTCTCAAAATTCAAAAAGATAATTGTGTGCGAGCTTAACAGCGGTCAGTTTGCAAATTATCTAAGAGCTTGTCATCAGCAATTCCAATATCATCAGCATAATAAAGTTCAGGGTCAGCCATTCACTGTTTCTGAAATTGTAGATGCTGTTAATGCAATACTTTAATCTCAAACAAGTAAAATAATTTGAAATGAAATATACACCACAAGATTTCAAAAGTAATCAGGAGGTAAAATGGTGTCCGGGTTGTGGAGACCACGCTATCCTTGCCTCTGTTCAGAGAGCAATGCCTGATATTTGCGAGGCTCTCAACTATACTAAGGAGAGATTTGTATTTGTATCAGGTATAGGATGTTCATCAAGATTTCCTTATTATATGGAAACTTACGGCTTCCATGGAATTCACGGTCGTGCCTCTGCAATATCTACCGGAGTTAAGGTTGCAAACCCTACACTTTCAGTGTGGCAGGTTACCGGAGACGGAGATGCTCTCGCCATAGGGGGAAATCACTTTATACATGCAATCAGGAGAAATATAGATATAAATATACTTCTATTCAATAATCAGATTTACGGTCTTACAAAAGGGCAGTATTCACCTACTTCAGTTTTGGGAAAGGTTACAAAAACATCCCCTTATGGAACTGTAGAGCATCCTTTTAACCCCGGTGCTTTGGTACTTGGAGCAAGAGGAACATATTTTGCAAGGAGTTTAGATGTAGAACTTAAACTCACACAGGATATAATGCTTGAATCTGCTAAGCACGACGGCACAGCTGTTGTTGAGGTTCTGGTGAATTGTGTCATTTTCAATGATAAAACTCACTGGAATTTGGTAGACAGAGAGTATAGATCAGATAGAACAATTGTTCTAAAGCACGGAGAACCAATGATTTTTGGCAAGGATAGAGACAAGGGTCTGATGCTTGACGGAATGAAACTAAAGGTTGTTAAACTTGGTGAGAACGGTATCACAGAGAAGGATCTGCTTGTTCACGATGCTCACCAGGAGAATCCAGGCCTTCATTCAATGCTTATCGATATGCAGTATCCTGAATATCCTGTTGCACTTGGTGTAATCAGAGCTGTGAAAGACACGACATATGACGATAATGTAAGAGACCAGATTACAGAGGTTCGCTCAAAATCGCCAATCCAGTGTATGGATGATCTACTGGTGAGCGGAGCAACCTGGGAAGTGGAATAATTGAGTACCAATATTAACTAACATAACAAATAAAAAACATTTCTATTATGAAAGTAGCAGATGTAATGGCCAAACTTGAAAAGAAATATGGTCATGAGAAAGAGTACCTTCAGGCAGTTCACGAAGTTCTTGAATCAATTGAGGGAATTTACAACCAGCATCCGGAATTTGAGAAAGCAAAAATTATCGAGAGATTGGTTGAGCCGGACAGAATTTTTACATTCAGAGTTACCTGGCAGGATGATAAAGGTGAAGTTCAAACTAACCTTGGTTACAGAGTTCAGTTTAATAACGCCATAGGTCCGTACAAAGGTGGTTTCCGTTTCCACCCTTCTGTAACCCCTTCAATTCTTAAGTTTCTCGGCTTTGAGCAGACATTTAAAAATGCACTGACTACTCTTCCTATGGGAGGCGGTAAAGGTGGATCTGACTTTGATCCTAAAGGAAAATCAGATGCAGAGATTATGCGTTTTTGCCAGGCATTTATCACTGAGCTTTGGAGACACCTCGGCCCGGATACAGATGTTCCTGCCGGAGATATTGGAGTAGGCGGCCGCGAAGTAGGCTATATGTTTGGCTACTATAAAAAACTTGCTCGTGAAAACACAGGAGTTCTTACAGGTAAAGGCGCAACATGGGGAGGATCTCTAATCCGTCCTGAAGCAACCGGATTTGGCGGTGTATACTTTGTAACACACATGCTTGCTACAAAAGGTATCGAAATTAAAGGAAAAACTGTTTCGGTTTCAGGCTTTGGTAATGTTGCCTGGGGAGCTGCAATGAAAGCTACTGAACTTGGTGCTAAAGTTATTGCTCTTTCCGGACCTGATGGAGTTATCATTGACGAAGAGGGGATGAATGCCGAGAAGATAGCATACATGCTTGAACTTCGCTCATCAAACAATGATGTTGTTGCCCCTTATGCAACTAAATTCCCGGGTTCAAAATTTATCGCCGGCAAAAAATCCTGGATGGTTAAAGTTGATATAGCTCTTCCTTGTGCATTCCAGAACGAACTTAACGGTGACGATGCAAAGGAACTAATTAAGAACGGTGTTACCTGCGTAGGAGAGATCTCAAATATGGGTTGTACTCCGGAAGCTATAGCAGAGTTTGTAAAAGCTAAGATCCTCTTTGCTCCGGGCAAGGCAGTTAATGCCGGTGGTGTTGCAGTTTCAGGTCTTGAGATGACTCAGAATGCAATGCATATCAGCTGGACAGCTGAAGAGGTTGATGCAAAACTTAAACAGATCATGAGCAGCATCCACTCAGCTTGCGTGAAATATGGAAAACAGAGTGATGGTTACATTAACTATGTTAATGGTGCAAATATTGCAGGCTTTATGAAGGTTGCTCAGGCTACTCTGGAACAAGGGCTTGTCTAAACAAACATTTTTATTTTAATTTTTTAAAGGTGGCTTAGTGAAGCCACCTTTTTTATTTGGATTAACAGATAAAAATTAGGTAGTGTAATATATTTTGTTAAATTTGTGGTGCCTTATTCCTAAGTAAGGCTAACCTAAATTTCAAACTAAACTAAAAACTTATTTATGAATGTAAAAGAGAATTTTACAAGAGTGGGCAAATTTATTGCCTTTACTCTGGTACTCCTGTTGGCAGGAGTCTCTTCTTGGGCGCAAGGACGCGTTACCGGTAAGGTGATTGACGTTAATGGCCAGCCACTGGGTTTTGTTACCGTAGTTGTTAAGGGTACAACAACTGCCACTAATACGGCAGATAACGGAACATTTACCTTCAGTAATGTTCAGAGCGACGGATCTCTAATCGTAAGCTCAATTGGTTACAGAACACAAGAAGTTGCCCTAAATGGAAGGGCTTATGTAGAGATTGTTCTTGAAGAGGACGCTATTAAGATTGATGAACTTGTTGTAACAGCCTTGGGTATCTCCCGTGAAAAGAAGGCTCTGGGTTACGCAGTTCAGGATGTAAAAGGTGATGAACTACAGAAAGTTCGTACATCCAATGTTGTTTCTGCTCTCTCCGGAAGAGTTGCCGGTGTGCAGATACAGGCAGCATCGGGCCAGATGGGTGGTGGTGCAAAGATTAATGTCAGAGGTAACACATCTCTTACCGGTAGCAACCAGCCGCTTTTTGTGGTAGATGGTATTCCTATCAGTAATGCAGACTACTCATACGGAGCAACAGGCGGTGGCGGTTATGACTTAGGTAACCTTGCATCTGACCTTAATCCGGATGATATTGAATCTATGTCCGTTCTTAAAGGCGCATCAGCTACTGCTCTGTACGGTTCAAGAGCAGCAAATGGTGTTGTAATGGTAACTACCAAAAAGGCAAAAGCTTCACAAAAGACTTTCGGTGTAAGTGTTAACTCATCAGTAACTATAGACCAGGCTGCCTATATGCCGCAACTTCAAAAACTGTATGGTGGTGGTTTTGTTTACGAAGGGGCTGGTACTCTTGATGGTTTTCTTGCAGCTACCATTGGTGGTAAAACTTACAGACTTGTTGACTATGCAACAGACGAGAGCTGGGGTCCAAAGTATGATCCTAATATAAAAGTTCTTGAATGGAATGCCTTTGATGCATGGGATACTAAAAATTATTTAGTAGAGAGACCTTGGGTGTATCCTGAGAATGACTATAAAACATTCTTCCAGAATGGTGTTAACTACACAAATAACATCCAGATTGCAAAAGCAGGTGAAGACGGAACATTCAGATTGTCTTACACTAACAGTGAGATTACCGGAATTACCCCTAACAGTAAGCTAAGCAGGAATACTGTAAGCTTTAGCGGAACGGCTAATCTGAATAAGTATCTTGATGGCTGGGCAAGTGTTAACTATGTTAATAATGGTGCAACAGGCAGACCTGAAACCGGTTATGGTGAGAGGAACCCAATGCAGAAGATGTGGCAGTGGTCACAAACTCAACTGGATTATCAGGATTTGAAAGAGTATTTAAATGAAGATGGTACTCAGCGTACCTGGAACAGAACATCATGGGATGACGGAACTCCAATGTATACAGATAACCCTTACTGGTCTGCATATAAAAACTATCAGAGTGACAGAAGAAATCGTGTATACGGAAATGCCGGACTAAACTTAAAACTTACTGACTGGTTAAAAATTACAGGTCGTGTAGGTGTTGACTATTTCAATCTTGCAATGGAGGAGAGATTTGCAGTTGGTTCACAAGCAACTTCAGAGTATTATCTTGATGTAAGAGAGGCTTTGGAGACAAACATGGAGCTCTTTGCAAACTTCAACAAGAGATTCTTTAGTGATAAATTTGGAGTATCTGCTCTGTTAGGAACAAGCAGTTCAGACAGGAAGAGCTGGAGAACAGGCGGTATAACAGTTGGCGGTTTGGTTATTCCTGAACTGTACAACCTTTCAAACTCACAAGTTAAGGCAACAGCCTATGACAGCAAGTCCCAAAAAAGGATAAACTCTGTGTTTGGTAATGTAACAATGGACTGGAATCAGTTTATTTACCTGGATATTACTGCCAGGAATGACTGGTCTTCAACATTACCTGCAGGTAACAGATCGTATTTTTATCCATCAGTAAACTTAAGTGCAGTTTTAACATCCCTTGACGCACTTAAGGATATGAGCTGGCTTAATTTTGCAAAAGTACGCGGAGGCTGGGCACAGGTAGGTAATGATACAAATCCTTATAACCTGGAGTCTTATTATGCGGCATCATCAGGTGGTGCATTTGGCTCAAACCCTCGCTATAGCCCTGCTACAACAATGTCTAATCCACTCCTTAAACCAGAATCAACCAGATCTTGGGAGGTTGGTCTAGAGGCTCGTATGCTTGATAACAGAGTTGGTTTTGATGTTTCCTACTTCCAGAAAGATACTTACGATCAGATTGTACCGGTTATGATTTCAGGTGCAACAGGATATGCAAGTATGTATATTAATTCAGGACATATGTCAAATAAAGGTATTGAGGTTACTCTTAATCTTGTTCCGGTTAAAACAAATGATTTTACCTGGGATATGCAACTGAACCTTGGTACACTTGAAAACAAAGTTATCTCTATTGCTGAAGGGCTAAACTACCTGAACCTTGCTAACGCTCCATTCCGTGTTAAATCAGGAGCATTTACAGGTGCCTCATATCCAGTAATCTATGGTACAGGATATGTGTATGATGACCAAGGTAATAAACTCGTTAATTCATCTACAGGATACTATGCAGCCACACCTATCAGAAACATAGGAAATGCTACTCCTAACTTTACTGCAGGTTTGACAAATGCATTTAATTATAAAGGCTTTGATCTGAGTGTCCTTATTGATATGCAGAGAGGTGGCCATATGTATTACACTTCTTACATGTGGGGTATGTATTCAGGTATTTTTGAAGAGTCTGCTCTTCAGAATGGTAAGGATATCCGTGAAAATGGCGTCTTAATTGACAGCTATTATGGTAAATGGGATGCTGCCGCAAATAAATTTGTCTATACAGATGCTTCCGGAGCTGTAACAACAACCCCGGTTAAAAACACAAAGGTTCTTGGAGCAGAAACATACGGAGCATATCACTACGACAGAAATGACGAGCAGAATGTATTTAGCACAGATTACTTTAAACTTCGTGAAGTAAGACTTGGTTATACAATACCTTCTAAGTTTACAGGTCCTATCAAGCAGCTGCGTGTCTCTGCATTTGGCCGTAATCTGGCTATATGGGGAGAGGCTACCAAGCACTTTGATCCTGAATATTTGCAAATGGCCGGATCTAATGCTCAGGGTATTGAGGGAGGTTATATCCCATCTACCAGATCATTTGGTTTCAGTCTCAGCTTTAACTTTTAATTAATAGGAGATGCTATATATGAATACAATAAAAAAACTATTTTTTGCGCTTTTAGCACTTCCTGTTTTATTGACAGGCTGTGACAAGCAATTTGATGAAATAAACACCAGTCCAAACTCTACTACAAGTGTGCCTACACCGTATATTATGACTTACGCGCAGAGAGAGTTAGGATTCTATATCTTTGATACATGGCGTTCCGGCCGTCAGTCAAGTATTGCCTGCCAGCATCTGGCTCAGAGAAACTACACTTCAGAGGACAGATATCTCTTTAGACAAGAGGTTACCGATGGTTTCTTCAGGAATACCTACTTTATTACGCAAAGTTTCCAGGATATTATCAATCTCAATACAAAAGAGGCTACCAAAGGTAATATGCTTGCTTATGGAGATAATTCTGTCCAGATAGCAACTGCAAAACTTATGCAAATATGGGCTGTAGAACTTCTTGCAGAGACATTTGGTGATGTTCCTTATACTGAAGCCTGGCAATCTCCGGAGATTGTTATGCCTAAGTATGACAAACAGAGTGACCTGTTCCCTAAACTTCTTGCAGATGCCAAGACTGCTGTAGATGCATTAAAGGCTGCTAACAAAGGATGGACTAACGGAGACATTATTTATGGTGGAAATCTTGCCAAATGGATTAAATTTGGTAACTCTATCAGACTAAGATTAGTCCTTAGAATGTCAAATGTTAAAGCTGACTGGAAAACTGTAGCGAAATCTATTATTCAGGAGGGAGTTATGACTTCAAACAGCGATAACGCAATTGTTAAGTTTACAGGCGCTGGTGCGCCTAACGAGGCTCCATTCTATAATGGATTTATAGTTGGTAAAAGAAATGACTTTACCCTCACCAAGCAATTTGTTGGCCTTCTGGCCGGTGTTGATGATACTGACAAGGGTTATACAAATCCGTTTAACGGAATTGAGGATCCAAGACTAAAAGTATACATTGGAGAGAGTAACTATTCAACAGGAAGAACAACAGGTGTTCCTTACGGAATGCTTGACGCTGCTACCGGAGGTTTTGTAAATGCTAATGTTACAACTGTTATTAACTTAACAAGACAACCTCTTCCACTACTTCTTCAACCAAATTTCTGGTCTACATTTATGGATTACCCTACAGTTTGTTTTATGATGAGCGAAGTTAACGACTTTGATAAAGCAAATCTAGAGGCAGGAATCCGGGCTTCTCTTGCAATGTGGGGAGCTACAGTGGATGAGGCATACATCTCTGCAGTTCTTGCCAAGTATGATGCAGCAAATGCTGAGGGGAAGAAAGAGATTGTACTTACTCAGAAGTATATCCACCTGTTCTCTCAATCTTTTGAGGCTTGGGCAGAGTATCGCAGAACAGGTTATCCTAAATCAATTGTGAAGCCGGGTGAGGTTACCTATAACGGAGTTAAGTTTGTAACTGCTAATGATACAGGCACTGATATAGTACCTCGTCTGAAGTATGATACTAATGAATATACTCTTAACAAAGAGAATGTATCTGCTGCTGCAACAAGTATAGGTGGGGACGCCTATACAACTAAATTGTGGTGGGCTAAGAAGTAATTTCAAGGTTTTTATTGATCTTTTTGAGGGTGGCTATTTTTTAGTCACCCTCTTTTTATATTATTGCTACAACCATTTTAAATAAAATTTTATTATATTTGTCGTTAAGTCCAAAATATTTTAAAAAAAAGACTAAATAGACCTAATAAAAACATAAACCTTTTTTAATAACCAAAAAATTACTAAATGAAAAAAATCAGATTAGTTCTGGCCATCCTTGTTTTATTGGCCGGTAATGTGCTTAACGCACAGGTTTTGAGGGTAACAGGTATTGTTACCGATGCGTCTGACAATTCTCCACTAACAGGAGCCACAGTTAAGGTTAAGGGCGTTAACGCCGGAGTCATTTGTGGTGTCAATGGAGAGTTTGCAATTAACGCAGACAAAAATGCTGTTCTAGAAGTATCCTTTATTGGGATGAAGACCTTGGAGGTTCCCGTTAACGGAAGAGCAGTTATCAATGTACAACTTCAGTCTGACGCAGTCCTGCTATCAGAAACAGTTATTGTAGGATATGGTACAGCAAAGAAAGTTGGAAATGTTGTAGGGACAATTAATCAAGTTAATTCTGAAAAGATCCAAAACAAGCCTGTTGCTAACGTAATGGATGCGTTGCAGGGGCAAGTTGCCGGTCTTCAGGTTTACACATCTTCAGGTGAGCCATCTGCTACATCATCTGTTAGATTAAGAGGTGTTGGATCTCTTACAGCAGGTAACACTCCTCTTTATGTTCTGGACGGATCCCCAATTGACGCCGGTACTATGGTGTCTCTAAATCCAAACGATTTTGAGAGCGTTACAGTGCTTAAGGATGCTTCAGCTACATCTATCTACGGATCTCGTGCTGCAAATGGTGTAATTTATATTACAACCAAGAGAGGTAGAATAGGTGAAGATGCAAAAGTATCTTTTAACGCAATGTATGGTATCTCTTCTCTAGCAAACAAGAATTTCCTCAGTCCTATGAACTCTGAGCAGCTTCTTGCACACCAGTTAGAGTATAAGATTATTACCCAGGCAAGACATGATGAACTTAAAGCTATGGGCCATGACACAAGATGGGTAGATTATTTTTTCAAAGATAATGCTCCAACTTATCAAGGTGACCTTTCTATCCAAGGTGGTGGCGGAAGAACAATGTATTATGTATCTGGTGGATATTTCAAACAAGAGGGTACTTCTCCAAGATCTGTATTTGAAAGGTATTCATTCCGTTCAAATATTGAATCTCAGGTTAAGAAATGGCTAAGAATTGGTGCTAATCTTTCCGGTGGTTACGATGAGAGACAAAATTCAGGATACACTTACCAGGCTTCAAACTCATTGGCCGGTGGTATTTTTGGTACAATGCTGAGACAGCCATATTACAATCCTTATGGTGACAATGGTGAAATTCTTGATTTTATTCCTGGTATTAATGCTTACAGCCCTTACTATCTATTGGCAAAACAGCCTTCAGTTGGCAAAAATGTACAGTTCAATGGTAATGCATTTATTCAGATAACTCCTATGGAGGGTTTGACTATTAAGTCTCAAGCCGGTATGGATGCGTATGACTACCGCTCAAGTTCCAAGAGACTTCCATCTTATGCAGGCTCTCTTAATAATGGTAGAGTTGCTGAATCTTTCTCAAGAGGTATCACAAGAACTATCACAAATACAGTTGAATATAAATTTGATATCAATAACAGACACGAAATATCTGTTCTTGCCGGTCATGAGGGTATTGACTACTACTATGAGGCTTTTGGGGCTAGCACAACAGGACATACAGATGACAGGCTTGTTCTGTTAACATCTGGTCCTACAAATGAAAACCCAACTCATTCAAAAGCAGAATATGCTTACCTTTCATATTTCGCTAGGGCAGATTACAATCTTGATGGCAAGTATTTCCTTGATCTATCTGTTCGTAATGATGCTTCATCAAGGTTTGGTAGAGACAACAGAAGTGCTACTTTCTATTCAGTAGGTGCAATGTGGAATATGAAGAGCGAAAATTTCCTCAAGACAGTTGCATTTTTAACAAAATTAAATCTTAAAGCAAGTATTGGTACAACCGGTAACTCTAGTATCGGAAACTATGACCACCTTGCTTTGGTTGGAACAAATCAGTACAATGGCCAGACAGGCTGGGCAGTATCATCAGCAGGTAACCCACAATTAGGCTGGGAAACTCAGATGCTTTCAAATATTGGCGTTAATGCTGAGTTCTTTGATAGAATTCGTCTGGAACTTGACTATTATATCAGAACAACTCAGAATATGCTAATGTCTGTTCCTGTTCCTTATACTTCAGGTTTTTCTGCAATTACAGCAAATGTTGGAAGTATGAAGAATAGTGGTATTGATCTTTCACTAGGTGTTGATGTTATAAGAACAAAGAATACATATTTTGGAATAAACAAGACATTCAACTACAACAAAAATGAGATAACCAAACTCTTCTATGATCTTAATGAGTGGGTTGTTCCAAACACCGGAGTTGGATATGTTGTTGGTAGACCAGTCGAGTTCTATTATCCTGTTTATGCAGGTGTTGATCCAACCGATGGTATGCAAACATGGAAGGTTCCCGGAACTGATCAGGTGACTAAAACATTTAACTCAGCTGCATTACAGCAAATGACAGGTAAGCCAAGATACGCACCTATTTCCGGAGGTTTAAGTCTTAACTTTAGCTGGAAAGGTATCGGTTTAGTTGCAGACTTCTCTTATGTTTTGGGCAAATACATTGTAAACAACGACAGGTATTTTGGAGAAAACCCATACAACTTCAGAGGATACAATCAATCTTCAAGAGTTCTTTCAATGTGGAAACAACCGGGTGATATAACTGATATGCCTAAGTTTGGCCAGGTTATGCAGTTTGATACTCACTTACTGGAAAATGCATCATTCCTGAGAATGAAAAATATTACCCTTTCATACACTCTTCCAAAGAATCTGATTAAAGGTGTATTTAGTAATGTTAAGTTTTATGCATCAGGTCGTAACCTGTTTACAGTTACAGAGTATTTAGGAGCTGATCCTGAAATTGATTCAAACCTTACATATGGTGCTTATCCAAACTCAAAGCAAGTTAACTTTGGTGTTCAACTAGCATTTTAATTAAAGATAAATTTTGATATGATGAAAAACAGAATATTTATTTCTATAGTTGGCCTGCTGGCTCTAACCACATCTTGCAACCTGGACAAGTATCCATACGCTTCGATAGAGCAATCTCAGGCATTCCAGACAGTAAAGGATGCTGCAACTGTGAGGACAGGTCTATACTCCTACCTTCGTGCAGCTGTAGGCGGACAGTATGTCTACACAACAGATTTCCAGTCAGATTTGCTTAATGCAACCCTCGACTATGGTAACAGAGGCGGACTTATCTATCGTTGGGAGTTTCTTGACAATGATTATAGCCTCAGAGATATGTGGCAGGTACATTATCAGTTAATTAACAATGCAAACAGTTTCCTTGACAATGTTGCAAATGTAACACCTGCAAATGCAACTGAACAAACTCAGCTTGACAATTACATTGGCGAGGTACATTTTATGCGTGCATTTGCATACCACAGACTTGCAATCAGATATGCAAAGGATTATGAGCCTGCAACAGCAGCAGCTACACTTGGCCTTCCACTGGTTCTTAAGTATGATCCTAATGCAAAACCTGCAAGAGCTACTTTAGAGGAGACTTACAAACAAATTAAAGATGATTTGGCAATAGCTAAACAAAAGCTAAATGCCGCAGGAGCTGCAAATTCATACTATCTTACTGTAGATGCAGTAAACGCTTTTGAAGCAAGAGTTGCACTTTATGCACACGATTGGACAACTGCTATTTCAGCAGCTGACAAGGTTATTGCTAAATATCCGCTTATTGATAATGAAGCTGATTTCCAGAAACTTTGGAACAACGACCAAGGTTCTGAGATCATTACCAAGCTCTTTATGTCAACTAACGAGCTAAGTGGTCAGATGAATGTTTTCATTACTTACAATACCGGTATTAAATCAAATGTTCCTGACTTTATCCCTCAGCAGTGGGTTGTTGATCTTTTTGCTGATAACGATATTCGTAAGAGTGCGTATCTGAAAAAAGATAAGATTACCATTCAAAGTCAAAATTATACTGATGTATATATGATTAACAAGTACCCTGGTAATCCAACTCTTTGGACTACAGCCGTAAGTAACTACTATAACATGGTGAAATTGTTCCGTTCTTCAGAGGCTTATCTTATTAAGGCAGAAGCTGCATACAGAGCATCTCAGCCTACAGTAGCTGTTTCTGCACTAAATGCACTAAGAGTTAAACGCGGTCTCTCTGAGTTGCCTACAACTCTTACAGGTGCTGCTCTTTTCACTGCAATTCAAGAGGAGAGAACTCGTGAAATGCTTTGTGAAGGTACAAGACTAGATGACCTGAAGAGATGGGGACTAGGTTTCTCAAGGAAGGCTCCGCAAAATGCAAACATGGTTCTTACCGGAACTGCAGCATCAGGCTTGTCTGTTGAGGCAAATAACCAGAAATTTGTATGGGAAATCCCTGCAAATGACCTTCAAACTAATAAAAATCTTGTTCCAAACTGGCAATAAGTATTTATTGTATGTTTTTATAGTGCCTGTGAATAAACAGGCACTTTTTTTTTATCTTTGAAAAAATGTTTAATAATGAATCTCTTCAAAAAAATATTTTACATAATAATTGGGTCGATTTTTCTTGTATCATGCAAGAAGGATCCTCTTCCTGTTTTGACTTTATCGGCTGATAAAATAGTTTTTTCAAACAAAACATCAACTGAAACCATTTCTGTAAGTTCAAATTATAATTGGTCAATTTCTAATGATTCAGACTGGATTTCAATAACACCTACCTCTTCAACAGGAGAGTCAACTGTAAAAATATCTGCAACAGAGAACAACACAGACTCTGATCGCACAACAAATCTTGTGGTGACAACCGGAAAAGAAGGCACCCCAAGTTATTTGAGAAAGGTGATAAGCATAACGCAGTCAAATAGTGTCCTTTATATTGATTTTGACTACATCAGTTTTGAAAAAGTTCAATCTTCAAAATCTTTGGTCATATCTTCGAATACAGATTGGGAGTTAATAATACCAGCAAATATTAGCTGGATTACTTCAGATATCCTCAAAGGTTTTGGGAATGGTCAGTTAAATCTCACTGTTGTTGAAAATACCGGACAAGACAGATCTGTTGATGTTGAATTTAAATACGCAGGGAAAACAAAGATTGTTAAAATATTTCAAAAAAGGGGCGTTAATTCTCCGCCCGCACCTGTGTCACCTATTCACCCTCAGAATAATCTTACAAATATCCCAAGAATACTTGAATTTAGCTGGGAAAAGTCAGTTGACACAGATAAGGATCAGGTTAAATACGACATAGAACTTTCTGAATCTGCGAATTTCCCAGAAGGAGCTCTAACTAAGAAATTCAGTACAGATACATTAACCAAATATTCAACTCCTGAACTTTTAAAGGAAAATACTAAATACTACTGGAGGGTTACAGCCTCTGACTCATATGGTGCAAAAACTGTATCATCTGCATTTACATTTACAACAGGAACCAAAGGTGGTTATGCCAACGGAGAGTCCAGGGTTGCCTTTTTTAATACTAATGGTCTAATTGCAAATGAAATAGTGTTTGTTGGAGATGGGTATACTATAGCGGACTTTGTAGATGGAGGCAAGTTTGATCAGGATATGAATGAGGGGATAGATGCGTTTTTCTCTGTTGAACCATACAAATCATACAAGCAATATTTCAGAGTTTATAAACTTGCAGCCTATTCTAAGGATAGCGGTGCAACACAGCTTGACAAGGGAATTGTAAAAGAGACAGCATTCAGCACTGTTTTTAAGGGTGGATCAAGCATGGAGTCAGATGATGAAAAGGTGTTTGAATTTGTCTCTGTTAATGTTGAGGGGATGGAGGATACTAACCCATATTATTCAGGGATACAGGGTAAACTTCAGAATACACTTGTAGTATTGGTTGTTAACGAGGACAGATATGCCGGAACCTGCTGGATGTTCAGTGACGGCAGGGCATTGGCAATTTGCCCAAACAGCAGAGACACCAGGTCCAATTATCATTATAAAAGTATAGTGAACCACGAAGCAGGAGGACACGGTTTTGGCAGACTTGCAGATGAGTATGTAACATCTGCAAACAGGGATAAAACTATTACAGAGAGCGAGAAAACATCACTTCAGAATTGGGTGAAATATGGTTTCTACCCAAATGTTGACCTTACATCTGACCTTAACAACATTAAATGGAAACATTTTGTTGGAAAAGCAGGATACTCTGTTGCAGCGCATGAAGGTGGATTCTATTTTACTTATGGAGTATGGAGACCGGAGAGTTCCAGCTGTATGATTGATAACAGACAATACTATAATACTCCAAGCAGAGAGCATATCGTAAAACGAATTCTCAGAACTGCACATAATGCAAGGGTCTCTGAGTATGTAAACGGAGTACTTACCCCAATTCCAAATGACCCTTACAATTTAGATGAATTCGTAAGGCTTGATGTAAAGAAAACTGAAGCAGGAGCCCAGTTTTATACAAAAAGTTTTAATCCTTTAACTTTTAATCAACTGGCCCCACCGGTTATGGTAGAAGTTAAACATTAGGGTATAAGCACAAAAAAGAGGCCAACTAAAAGTAATTTTTAGTTGGCCTCTTTGTTATACAGAAAATTCAATTGAATTACTCTTTCTTGCTTCTCATAAGTTTCATATGGTCGTCCATAGAACTTACAACCATTCTGTCGAATTCCCTTGTGCCGGTACCGGCAGGAATAAGGTGTCCGCAGATGACATTCTCTTTGAGACCCTCCAGAGTATCTTTCTTTCCGAATATAGCAGCTTCGCTCAGAACCTTTGTTGTCTCCTGGAAGGAGGCGGCTGACATAAAGCTGTTTGTACGGAGAGCTGCTCTGGTAATACCTTGCAAAATCTGGTTTGATGTTGCAGGAATCGCATCTCTTGCCTCAACTGTTTTAAGGTCTCGGCGTTTGAGTGTAGAGTTCTCTTCTCTTAGTCTTCTTACGGTTACAATCATTCCCGGTTTAAGTTCTGCAGAGTCTCCGGCATCAAGAACTACCTTCTTGTCGTAAATGGTATCGTTCTCCTCCATAAACTCCCACTTGTCAACAAGTTGTTCAGGCAGGAAGCGAGTATCGCCCGGATCTACAATCTCAAGCTTTCTCATCATCTGGCGAACAATTATTTCAAAGTGTTTGTCATTGATCTTAACACCCTGCATTCTGTAAACCTCCTGAATCTCGTTCACGATATACTCCTGAACTCTTGTCGGGCCCTGAATTGCCAGAATGTCTGTAGGTGATATAGCACCTTCAGAGAGAGGCATTCCTGCCTTAACATAGTCATTCTCCTGAACAAGAATCTGTTTGGTGAGAGGAACTGTATATGTCTTCTTCTCTCCGCTCTTGGACTGGACAATAATCTCTCTGTTACCACGCTTAATCTTACCCATCAGAACCTCTCCGTCAATTTCGGTAACTACAGCAGGATTGGATGGATTACGAGCTTCAAACAGTTCGGTTACTCTAGGAAGACCTCCTGTGATGTCACCGGATTTACCGATGGCTCTCGGGATCTTGACAAGAATGTCACCGGCTTTGATTTTCTGTCCGTTTTCTACCATTATGTGTGCACCCACAGGAAGGTTGTACTGCTTAAGTTCAATCTTATCCTCAACAATTCTAATGGTTGGATTCTTAGATTTATCTCTGGATTCAATAATCACCTTCTCTTTGTGTAGTGAATACTCATCAGCAGCCTCTTCTCTGTATGTTACACCCTCAATAAGAGAGTCAAACATGGCTTTACCGTCAGTCTCAGCGATGGTTACAGCATTGTATGCATCCCATTCGCAAATTCTGTCTCCCTTCTTTACAAGGTCACCATCTTTCATAAAGAGTGTTGCTCCATAAGGGATGTTGTGATTGTAAAGAGTGATTCCGGTATTGACATCAACAATCCTCATCTCTGCGGTACGGCCTATTACAATTACCTGTTTCTCTCCAATTTGATCTGTTTTTGTCAAAGTACGCAACTCTTCTAACTCGAGTTTTCCTTCGTATCTTGCAATAATCTCATTCTCGGATGCGATACTTGATGCAGTACCTCCCACGTGGAATGTACGAAGAGTAAGCTGTGTACCGGGCTCGCCAATTGATTGGGCTGCAATAACTCCAACCACCTCTCCTCTCTCAACCATTCTTCCGGTAGCGAGGTTCCTTCCGTAACATTTAGCGCAAACACCTTTACGGGATTCGCAGGTAAGCACGGAACGGATTTCTACATGTTCAATAGGCAGTGACTGAATAAGTTCAGCGATCTCTTCTGTAATCTGCTCTCCGGCTTCAATTATCTTTTCACCTGTAAGTGGATTATAAATGTCGTGAACAGAGGTTCTTCCAAGAATTCTTTCATAGAGCGATTCTACAATTTCATCCTTGTTCTTTATAGCTGTAGCTACCAGTCCTCTTAGAGTACCGCAGTCATCTTCGTTTATTATAACATCGTGAGAGACATCCACCAGACGACGGGTAAGGTAACCTGCGTCAGCTGTTTTAAGAGCAGTATCGGCAAGACCCTTACGGGCACCGTGTGTTGAAATGAAGTACTCAAGTACAGACAACCCCTCTTTAAAGTTAGAGAGAATAGGGTTCTCAATAATCTCGGCAGATGAAGCTCCGGATTTCTGAGGCTTAGCCATCAGACCCCTCATACCTGAGAGCTGACGGATCTGCTCTTTTGATCCGCGGGCGCCTGAGTGAAGCATCATATAAACTGGGTTGAATCCCTGTTTGTCAGTTGCTATCCTCTTTTCAACAATGTTTGTCAGTTTTGAGTTTGTCCCTGTCCAGATATCAATAATCTGATTATAACGCTCATTATTGGTGATAAGACCATTATTGTATGAGAACATAATATTCTCAACCTGCTTGTATCCATCTTCAATCAGAGTCTGTTTCTCTTCCGGAACAATTACATCTTCAAGGTTGAACGATAGTCCTCCTCTGAAAGCCATTGTATATCCAATCTCTTTGATGTCATCAAGGAATTGTGCAGTTCTGGCTACACCTGAGACTTTAAGAACATTACTGATGATATCTCTAAGAGATTTTTTTGTAAGGATTTCATTTATGTAACCTACTTCCGGTGGTACAACCTGATTAAAGAGTATTCTTCCCACTGTTGTCTTTACCATATGGTAACCCAAAGATGGATCTGACATAACTTTAGGAAGTCTGACCTCAATCTCTGTATGTAGTTCCACGCTCTTCTCGTTGTATCCTATGATTACCTCTTCAGGACCATAGAATCTTCTGCCCTCTCCCTTTGCACCAGGTCTGATCTTGGTAATGTAGTACAATCCAAGAACCATGTCTTGTGAAGGTACTGTAATTGGGGCTCCATTTGCAGGGTTAAGAATATTGTGTGAACCCAGCATAAGAAGCTGAGCCTCCAGAATTGCAGCATTGCCAAGTGGTAAGTGTACAGCCATCTGGTCACCGTCAAAGTCTGCGTTGAATGCAGTACAAGATAGTGGATGGAGCTGAATTGCCTTACCCTCTATTAGTTTTGGCTGGAATGCCTGTATACCTAGTCTGTGAAGGGTAGGAGCACGGTTAAGCATAACCGGATGGCCCTTCATTACATTCTCCAGAATATCCCATATTACTGGATCTTTTCTGTCAACGATTTTCTTTGCAGACTTGACGGTTTTAACAATTCCCCGCTCAATTAGCTTACGAATAACAAATGGTTTGAAGAGCTCTGCAGCCATATCTTTTGGAAGGCCGCATTCGTGCATCTTAAGTTCCGGTCCAACAACAATTACGGAACGGGCCGAGTAGTCAACCCTCTTACCAAGGAGGTTCTGACGGAACCTTCCCTGTTTTCCTTTTAGGGAGTCAGATAGTGATTTAAGTGTACGGTTTGCCTCTGTCTTAACCGCGTTTGATTTTCTTGAATTATCAAACAGTGAGTCAACAGCCTCCTGAAGCATCCTCTTTTCGTTTCTGAGAATCACCTCCGGAGCTTTAATCTCAATGAGTCTTTTCAGACGGTTATTTCTTATAATAACCCTTCTGTACAAATCATTAAGGTCAGATGTTGCAAAACGACCTCCGTCAAGTGGAACAAGTGGTCTCAGCTCGGGTGGAATTACAGGGATTACCTTTAATACCATCCACTCAGGATTGTTAACCTCTTTTGATTCACGAAAAGCCTCAACAACACTTAATCTTTTAAGTGCTTCTGCTTTTCTTTGCTGAGATGTTTCATTCTCTGTTTTATGACGCAATTCGTATGAAAGCTCATCGAGTTTAATTCTCTCAAGCATTTTGAGGATAGCCTCTGCTCCCATTCCTGCAATGAATTTGTCAGGATTGTCATCGTCAAGCATCGAGTTCTCTTTTGGAAGCTTGTCCAGCAGTTCCATATACTCATCCTCAGTCAGGAAGTCGTTTGTACGAACTCCCTCCTGTGCAAGTATACCTGGCTGAATTACTACATACCTTTCATAGTATATAATCCCCTCCAGCTTTTTGGAAGGTATACCAAGCAGATATCCTATTTTGTTTGGAGTTGAGCGGAAGTACCATATGTGGGCCACAGGAACAGTTAGTGTTATGTGTCCCATTCTTTCGCGCCTGACCTTCTTCTCTGTAACCTCTACACCGCAACGATCGCATATAATACCGCGATAACGAATCCTCTTGTATTTTCCGCAATGACACTCATAATCCTTATATGGACCAAAAATGCGCTCACAGAAAAGTCCGTCTCTCTCCGGTTTATATGTACGATAGTTAACAGTTTCCGGTTTAAGCACTTCACCAGAAGATCTCTCCAGAATCTCCTCAGGAGATGCAAGACCAATGGAAATTTGGCTGAAATTGCTCTTTACCTTTATCTCTTTTTTGAAAGACATATTATTCTCTTTTCAAATGTTCAAATACTTAATTTAGATCAGTCAAGATTGACACTGAGTCCCAGACCGCGAAGTTCGTGCAGAAGCACATTCAGGGATTCAGGTATGCCCGGCTGAGGCATAGTCTCTCCCTTAACAATTGCTTCGTACGCTCTTGAGCGACCAGTTACATCGTCTGACTTGATTGTGAGAATTTCCTGCAGGATATTGGCAGCACCAAAAGCCTCCAGTGCCCATACCTCCATCTCTCCAAAGCGCTGTCCACCAAACTGAGCCTTACCTCCCAGCGGCTGCTGAGTAATAAGGGAGTATGGTCCTATTGATCTTGCGTGCATCTTGTCATCAACCATGTGGCCTAGTTTGAGCATGTAAATCACTCCAACTGTAGCCGGCTGGTCAAACATCTCACCTGTACCTCCGTCACGCAGATATGTTTTGCCATATTTTGGAACTCCGGCTTTATCTGTCTCTGCAGTGATTTCGTCAAGTGTTGCACCATCAAAAATAGGTGTACTGAACTTTTTGCCATTCTTCTGACCTGCCCATCCCAGAACTGTTTCGTATATCTGACCCAGATTCATACGAGATGGTACACCCAGAGGATTTAGTACGATATCCACAACTGAACCATCTTCAAGGAATGGCATATCTTCATCACGAACGACTTTGGCAACAATACCTTTGTTACCGTGTCTGCCTGCCATCTTGTCCCCTACACGAACTTTACGCTTCTTGGCAATGTAAACCTTTGCAAGCTGCATAATTCCGGTTGGAAGTTCATCTCCAATTGTGAGATTGTATTTAATTCTCTTAAGTTCAGCATCATACTCCTTATGTGCAATAAGGTAGTTGTTGATAAGTTGCTTAATAAGAGTGTTTGTGTTTTTATCTGTTGTCCATTTTGCAGGATTGATATTCTCGTATGACAGAGAATTCAATGCTTCAAATGTAAACGGCTGATCTTTTGTGATAAGTTCTACTCCGTAAAGGTCACTTACACCGTTAGATGACTTGTTGTTAAGAAGTTCCATCAATTTTGCGAGGAATGTCTGACGAAGAGCAGCTGCTTTACGCTCGAAGTTCTCCTCTGCGTGCTGAAGCTGATTCTTTGAAGTGCTTTTTCCTCTTTTGGAGTTCTCTTTTGCAACTTTTGAGAATAATCTCTTGTCTATTACGGTACCTCTTAGTGAAGGGGAGGCTTTAAGAGATGCATCTTTTACATCGCCTGCTTTGTCTCCGAATATTGCGCGGAGCAGTTTCTCTTCCGGAGAAGGGTCACTCTCGCCTTTAGGAGTAATCTTTCCAATAAGAATATCTCCCGGCTCAACATTGGCTCCGATACGGATTATACCATTTTCATCAAGATCTTTTGTTGCCTCTTCGCTCACATTTGGAATGTCAGATGTAAGTTCCTCCATACCACGCTTGGTATCACGAACCTCCATAATATATTCGTCAACATGGATAGATGTAAATACATCTTCTCTCAACAGTCTTTCAGAAACGACAATTGCATCCTCAAAGTTGTAACCCTTCCATGGCATAAAAGCAACCTTCAGGTTTCTGCCAAGAGCGAGGTCTCCGCCCTGTGTGGCATAGCCCTCAGTCATAATCTGTCCCGTTACAACCTTCTCTCCCTTTCTTACAATAGGTTTTAAGGTAATAGAGGTGTTCTGGTTTGTCTTTCTGTAAAGCGGCAGCTTATAAACTGTAACTTCAGGGTCAAAGCTTACAAATCGCTCGTTTTCAGTCATCTCATATTTGACATGAATCTCACGGGCATCAACATAAACCACCTCTCCTTTACCTCTTGCAACAATCTGAGTTCTTGAATCCTTAACTACAGGACCCTCAAGCCCTGTACCTACAATTGGTGATTCGGGGCGGATAAGCGGGACAGCCTGTCGCATCATGTTTGATCCCATCAGAGCGCGGTTTGCATCGTCATGCTCAAGGAATGGGATAAGTGATGCTGCTATTGAGGCTATCTGGTTTGGAGAGACATCCACAAGGTCAACCTTGGATTTGTCCACAACGGGATAGTCCGCCTCGTAACGGCATTTAATCCTCTCATCTGTGATAAGACCATCTTCTGCAATATGAACATTCGCCTGTGCAACCATCTTCTGCTCTTCATCCTCGGCACTCATATATACACATCCCTTGGCGGTCATGTCAACAAATCCTTCTGTCACTTTCCTGTAAGGGGTCTCAATGAAGCCCAAATCGTTAATCTTTGCGTATACACAAAGAGAGGAGATAAGGCCGATGTTCGGACCCTCAGGTGTCTCAATAGGGCACAGCCTGCCGTAGTGTGTATAGTGTACATCTCGAACCTCAAAACCTGCACGGTCTCTTGAAAGACCTCCGGGACCCAAGGCAGAGAGTCTTCTCTTGTGAGTCATTTCTGCCAGTGGATTTGTCTGATCCATAAACTGAGAGAGCTGGCTCGATCCAAAGAAGGAGTTGATTACTGAAGAGAGGGTCTTGGCATTGATAAGGTCAATAGGGTAGAAGACCTCGTTATCACGCACATTCATTCTCTCCCTTATGGTTCTTGCCATTCTTGATAAACCAACGCTAAACTGGTTGGCGAGCTGTTCGCCAACAGTTCTGATACGCCTGTTGCTCAAGTGGTCAATATCATCAACTATTGCTTTAGAGTTAATAAGTTGTATAAGGTACCTGATGATTTCAATTATATCCTGTTTGGTAAGGACTCTGGTCTCGTCAGGGATGTTGATATTAAGCTTGTGGTTAAGCCTGTATCTCCCCACCTCTCCCAGGTCATACCTTTTATCTGAGAAGAACAGCTTGTCAATAACATCTCTTGCTGTTGCCTCGTCTGCCGGTTCAGAATTTCTGAGCTGGCGGTATGTATAGTAAACGGCCTCTTTACCAGTGTTGCAGACATCTTTCTGTAGTGTGTTTGCAATAATGGCGAAGTCGTTAAGATTAACATCCTCTTTGTGAATGAGAATGGTACTTACTCCTGATTCAAGAATTTCGTCAATATGATCCTCCTCAATAGTTGTCTCTCTCTCCAGAATGACTTTAACCCTTTGAATGTAAACTACCTCTCCAGTATCTTCATCCACAAAGTCTTCGTTCCAGGTAGTGAGTACCTTGGCTGCCAATTTGCTGCCAACGCACTTCTTGAGATTTGCTTTTGTTACCTTTACTTCGTTTGCAAGGCCAAAAATGTCAAGAATCTCCTTGTCACTTTCATAGCCAATTGCGCGAAGCAGAGTTGTTACAGGAAGTTTTTTCTTTCTGTCAATATATGCATACATGACATTGTTGATGTCAGTTGCAAACTCTATCCACGATCCCTTAAACGGGATGATACGGGCAGAGTAGAGTTTAGTTCCATTGGCATGGAGACTCTGTCCAAAGAAAACGCCAGGTGAACGGTGGAGCTGAGAAACAATTACTCTCTCCGAGCCGTTGATAACGAATGTCCCCCTTGGGGTCATATATGGAATTGTTCCAAGATATACATCCTGGATCATTGTTTCAAAATCTTCGTGAGTAGGATCTGTACAATAGAGCTTCAGCTTGGCCTTGAGCGGAACGCTGTAGGTTAGCCCCCTGTCCAAACACTCTTCGATAGAGTACCTTGGAGGGTCTATGAAGTAGTCAATAAATTCAAGGACAAAACTGTTACGGGTGTCCGTAATAGGGAATATCTCCTGAAATACTTTGTAAAGACCTTCATTTTTCCTGTTTTCAGGTGTGGTGTCAAGCTGAAAGAAGTCCTTAAAGGACTTAAGCTGCACCTCCAGAAAATCGGGATAATCCAGAAGGGATTTTGAAGTCGCGAATGTAATCCGCTGATTGATATTTGTTTGCGACATTTTATTCGGATTGGTTGAAATTATGTTAAAATAACGACAAAAAGGCTTAGAGCCGTTTAGGGCTCTAAACCTGATATGAATACCCGTTTAACGGGATGTAGAGTTATTTAATCTCAACTTCTCCGCCTGCTTCTTCTAACTGAGCTTTTACTTGTTCTGCTTCCGCTTTAGATACTTTCTCCTTAATTGGTTTTGGTGAAGCATCTACAAGGTCTTTAGCCTCTTTTAGACCAAGTCCGGTAATCTCCTTAACAACTTTCACAATCTGGAGTTTTGCCTGACCAGGTGATTTAAGGATAACATCAAACTGAGTTTGTTCAGCTACTTCAGCTACTGCTGCTGCTGCCGGACCTGCTACTGCTACTGCTGCTGCTGCCGGCTCAATTCCGTACTCCTCTTTAAGAACTTTTGCCAATTCTTGTACATCTTTTACAGAGAGGTTTACTAATTCTTCTGCAAATTTTTTGATATCTGCCATGGTTGTAAATATTTAAATGATTTTTAATTTCTTATTGTTACTCTTTTTCTGATAGTGTCTTCACGATACCTGCAATTTTACCGCCACCGCTTGATTCAAGGGCAGAAATAACATTGCGGACAGGTGCCTGTAGAAGACCAATGATGTCTCCGATGAGTTCTTCACGAGACTTGATTGCTACTAATGCATCAAGTTGGTTTTCACCAACATAAGCACATTCCTGTACATAAGCTCCTTTAAGAACGGGTTTACCGTGCTTTTTACCAAACTCTTTGATAAGTTTGGCAGGTGTGTTTGCAACCTCTGTAAACATTACCGCAGAAGGACCTTCAAGTATAGGGAAGAGCAGCTCAACTTCTTCAATACCTCTTTTTTCAAGAGCTTTGCGAAGCAGGGTGTTCTTTACAACAACCAGTTTGATTTCCTTTTCGAAGCAAGTACGGCGCAATAGGGCTGTCTTCTCGGCGTTCAGGCCTGAGATGTCTGCCAGGTAGAAATTAGGTGTTTTCTCAAGTTGCGCTGCCAAGCTTTCAATAATCTGTGTTTTTTCTTCTTTTCTCATAAACCAAATTTATTATTCAGCAGCACTAAACGACTTGCTATCGATATTTATTCCGGGACTCATTGTAGAAGAGATGAATATACTCTTTACATAGGTACCTTTCAGCGCCTGAGGTTTTAGTTTGATAACTGTGTTGATGAATTCAAGTGCATTTTCTGCCAGGTGATGAGGATCAAAAGATACCTTACCAACTGAAGCGTGAATAATTCCTTGTTTGTCAACCTTAAAGTCAATCTTACCAGCCTTTACCTCTTTAACAGCCTGTGCAATATCCATTGTCACAGTACCTGTCTTAGGGTTAGGCATCAAACCACGTGGGCCTAGGATACGACCAATGGCTCCAATCTTGGCCATTACAGATGGTGTACAGATAATAACATCCACATCAGTCCAGCCGTTCTTGATCTTCTCGATATAGTCGTCTAGTCCAACATGGTCTGCACCAGCTTCCTTTGCTTCGGTCTCCTTGTCAGGAGTACAAAGTACAAGTACACGAACGGTTTTACCAGTTCCGTGAGGGAGGGAAACCACGCCGCGAACCATTTGATTGGCTTTACGGGGGTCAACGCCCAATCTCATTGCAACATCAACAGAGGCGTCAAACTTTGTAAAAGAGATCTCCTTTACAAGATTGCAAGCCTCCAGAAGTTTGTACTGCTTCAATGGATCGACCTTTGCGTATACTATTTTTTGATTTTTTGTCAGCTTACTCATTTTCGCAGAATTTTTTAAATTACATCTTCAGGAAATGTGCCAGTAACATTGATACCCATACTGCGTGCAGTTCCGGCTACCATTGACATGGCAGACTTCATAGTGAACGCGTTCATATCCGGCATCTTGTCTGTAGCTATCTCACGGATCTGCTCCCATGTCACTGATCCAACCTTCTTCCTGTTTGGTTCAGCAGAACCAGACTGGATTTTAGCGGCCTCTTTCAACTGAACAGCCACCGGTGGTTGCTTTACAATAAATGTAAATGACTTATCGCTGAAAACAGTGATAATGACAGGCAGAATTTTACCGGCCTTATCCTGGGTGCGGGCATTAAACTGCTTGCAGAAATCCATAATGTTCACCCCTTTGGAACCGAGAGCCGGTCCTACAGGAGGAGAGGGATTAGCTGCACCGCCTTTAATCTGCAATTTAATGAGTGCGGCAACTTCTTTAGCCATAATTAATGATTTTTTATTCTTTTACTACTTGAACAAAATTTAACTCCAGAAGAGTCTTCCTTCCAAAAATCTTCACCATTACCTTCACCTTCTTTTTGTCTTCGTCAATCTCTTCAACAGTTCCGTCGAAACCGTTAAATGGACCGTCTACTACTTTTACGGATTCACCAATGATGAATGGAGTGATATTCTCCTCATCCCTGTCTGCAAGCTCGTCAACCTTACCTAATATACGATTAACCTCAGACTGACGAAGCGGAACAGGGACATTGTCCTTGGATGCCTTGTCTGTCAGAAAACCTGAAACATGAGGAATGTCGCGGATTATATGCTGAATCTCGGGCGAGAGTATGGCTTCAATAAGTATATATCCCGGGAAAAATATGCGCTCCATGGATACTTTTTTACCATTTTTCACCTGGTAAATTTTCTCAGTAGGAATAAGAACCTGAAGGATTTTATCCTCAAGCTTCAAACGCTTAATTTCGCTTTCTATATACTCTTTGGCCTTTTTCTCTTTGCCTCCGGCAGCTCTTACGACATACCAATTTTTGGTAATCTCACTCATAATTAGTACAACAGATTGTAAATGGTTGTCATAATGTTCCTGAAACCAAAGTCCATAACAAAAATGACCCCGGCAAAGATAAGAGATGCAACCATAACTAATATGGCTGAACTCTGAAGCTGTTGCCATGATGGCCAGCTAACCTTGTTTACCAGTTCGGTGTACGATTCCTGAAGATACAACTTTATCTTGTTCATCTTTATTTGATTGTCGGTCTAGGCAGAGGAAGCTTTCTGCTTCGACCGGATTGTTAAAAACCGACGCGTAACCATCGGTTTTGCAGGGGCAGAGAGATTCGAACTCCCATCAACGGTTTTGGAGACCGCTATTCTACCCTTGAACTATGCCCCTAGATAAAGTTAGCCACCTTTGCAGGGTGACTAACTCTCTGTAGTTTGAAATTAGTCGATAATCTCTGTAACCTGACCTGCACCAACTGTACGGCCACCTTCGCGGATAGCGAAACGAAGACCAATGTTGAGAGCTACAGGGTAGATAAGCTCAACTGTAATTGTCACGTTGTCACCAGGCATTACCATCTTGGTTCCTTCAGGGAGCATAATCTCACCTGTAATATCCAGTGTACGGATAAAGAACTGAGGACGGTATTTGTCGTGGAATGGAGTGTGACGGCCACCTTCATCTTTCTTAAGAACATAGATCTCTGCCTTGAACTTCTTATGAGGAGTGATGGTGTTTGGTCTTGCAATAACCTGACCACGCTTGATCTCTTTTTTGTCGATACCACGGAGCAGAAGACCTACATTATCACCGGCTTCACCTCTGTCAAGTATCTTACGGAACATTTCAACACCTGTAACGGTTGATTTCTTAGGCTCTTCACCAAGTCCAATGATTTGAACCTCTTCACCGGTTTTGATAACGCCTGTTTCAATACGACCTGTAGCAACTGTACCACGGCCTGTGATTGAGAATACATCCTCAACCGGCATCAGGAATGGTTTTTCGTTTTCACGAGGAGGGACTGGAACAAAGCTGTCAACTGAAGCCATAAGTTCCATTACCTTGTCTTCCCACTGAGGATCTCCGTTAAGAGCACCTAGTGCAGAACCACGGATAACAGGAGCGTTATCGCCGTCAAAATTATAGAAGCTGAGAAGCTCACGAACCTCCATTTCAACGAGGTCAATCATCTCAGGATCGTCAACAATGTCTACTTTATTAAGGAAAACAACAATTCTAGGTACGTTTACCTGACGAGCAAGAAGGATGTGCTCACGAGTCTGAGGCATAGGACCGTCAGTTGCAGCAACAACAAGAATTGCACCGTCCATCTGAGCAGCACCTGTTACCATGTTTTTAACATAGTCAGCGTGACCAGGACAGTCAACGTGAGCATAGTGACGATGCTCAGTCTGATATTCAACGTGTGAAGTGTTGATAGTAATACCACGCTCTTTCTCTTCAGGAGCGTTGTCAATTGAATCAAATGAGCGAACTTCAGAGAGGCCTTTTCTGGCAAGCACCATGGTGATTGCAGCGGTCAGTGTGGTTTTTCCGTGGTCAACGTGGCCAATAGTGCCTATATTGACGTGCGGCTTGTCCCTTTTAAAAGTTTCTTTTGCCATAATAGTAAAATTAAATATTAATGAATTTATTACACACTTGTAGAGCCGGTGATGGGAATTGAACCCATGACCTCTTCCTTACCAAGGAAGCGCTCTACCTCTGAGCTACACTGGCTTACTATGAGCGGAAGACGAGGTTCGAACCCGCGACCCTCAGCTTGGAAGGCTGATGCTCTACCGACTGAGCTACTTCCGCAAATAAAAAAATGTGGGGAGAGCAGGATTCGAACCTACGAAGGCGTAAGCCAGCAGATTTACAGTCTGCCCCAGTTGGCCACTTTGGTATCTCCCCATAATTACAATCGTTCAAAAAACTTAGAGCCGATGGAGGGATTCGAACCCCCGACCAGCTGATTACAAATCAGCTGCTCTGGCCAACTGAGCTACATCGGCATTAATTGCTCATTCCCTTTTGATTTTAGGGACTGCAAAGATATAGGTTTTTGATTAATCTGCAAAAAAAAATGAAAAATTATTTGAAGCATATATTAAAATAGGTCTACAACAAAACAAGTAAGCCAATTCTGTAGGCAAAAAATGCTGCTATCCAGGCAACAGCAATGGTGCTGAATATTGAAATAACTGCCCATTTCCAGCTCCCGGACTCTTTTCTTATAGTGAAAGCTGTTGCAACACAAGGCATGTAGAGGAGTGAAAAAATCATAAAAGAGAGGGCGTTAGCTTTGTTGAATACTTTCTCTTCTCTAATGCGGGACATTAATGATGTATTCATTATTTCACTGCCAGATGCATCTTCTTCTGCCTGATACACTACTCCCAGTGTACTTATGATAAACTCTTTTGCTGTAATTCCTGTGACAAGACTTACAGACATCTTCCAGTCAAACCCAAGTGGCTTCATTGTAGGTTCAATTACTCTTCCAAAATGCTCCAGGTAGGAGACTCTCTCAGGATCAGGATTGTTTCTCTCTTTCAGAGGGAAGTAGTCAAGAGCCCATACAATAATAACTGCAAGCAGAACAACCGTGCTTATCTTCTTTAGATATTCAGATGCTGCGTCCCACATGCTTTTTACAGATTGTTTAAGTGATGGCTTTCTGTATGAGGGGAGGGGTATTAAGTAGTCTTTAATTCCAAAGTTGAAAAAAATCTTTTTGAAAAGAATAGCCATAACTATACCGGTAATAATACCTCCAAAATATAGCAGGCTTAGAACCATAACCTGATTTTCAGGAAAAAATATTCCAGAGAAGAGTAAAAAGGTTGGGATTCTTGCGCTGCATGGTATATAAGGTATCATTAACATTGTAAGGATGCGGTCTGATTTTCTCTCAATTGTGCGGGTAGCCATAATAGCCGGAACATTGCACCCGAATCCCATCAGCAGAGGAATAAATGAACTGCCGTGTAGACCAATTTTGTGCATATACTTATCCATTATGGTTGCTGCCCTGGGCAGGTATTCTGTCTCCTGAAGAAACGAGAGGAAGAAAAAGAGTATTAATATATTTGGCAGAAAGGCGAGAACACTGCCTACGCCCATTATTACTCCCTGACTGAGAAAATCGTTAAACCAGCCGGCAGCCATATGGTCGCGGATATATGCGGCTCCCTGATCCATGAGCCACTCTATACCCTGCTGCGGATAGGCTCCCAGTGTAAATGTTGCATAGAATATGAACCAGATTATAAATATGAATGAGAGCAGGCCCCATACCGGGTGGGTTAAGTATTTGTCAATCTCCTTGCTCCTTTTGTCCTGTTCCGGTTTGAAGTGCTTATATTTAAGGCCTTTAATAAGATTGCCTTTGATTATAGGTTTTTTATCTGTGTGATGGCTCATTCAAGATTGATTTTAAAATACCCTCCTTGTCATACCCGCACTCGGCCTTTAACTGTGGTATTGTCCCCTGCTCTATAAACTGATCGGGAATTCCGAGACCCTCAACCTTTACATTAAGTGATCTGGATGCTACAAATTCAGAAATTGCTGAGTACAAACCTCCAAGTATGGTTCCGTCCTCTACGGTAATGATTCTTTTGCATTTTGTTGCTGCTTTTAAAACAGCATCCTCGTCAAAAGGTTTAAGAAATCTTAGGTCAATATGCATCGGATTTACCCCTCTCTTCTTAGCCTCCTCAACGGCTCCGGCTGCTGCATTGCCTGTTGTGCCGATTGTAATGACCGCAATCTCCTCACCATCATTAAGCAATCTTGATGTGCCGGGAACAATCTCTTCAAAAGGCATGTTTTTCCATGGAACTCCCTCTCCGTTCCCTCTGGGATATCTGATTGTTGACATCCCCCAGGATGGGAGCTGTGCCGAATAGAGCATGTTCCTAAGCTCGGCCTCATTCATTGGTGCAGCTATTGTCATACCGGGGATACATCTCATATATGAGAGATCATATGCTCCGTGGTGAGTTGCACCATCCTCTCCTACAAGCCCTCCTCTGTCAAGGCAAAAGACAACCTTTAAATTTTGTGTGGCCACATCATGGATGACGCTGTCAAAAGCCCTTTGCATAAAGCTGGAGTATATATTGCAGTAGGGCAGGAGCCCTTTGGCAGCCATTCCTGCAGAGAATGTAACAGCATGCTGTTCTGCAATTCCTACATCAAATGACCTCTCCGGAATCTCCTTCATTACAATATTCATTGAGCATCCGGAAGGCATTGCGGGTGTTACTCCCACTATCCTTGTGTTGATTTTTGCAAGTTCCAGAAGAGTCTCTCCAAAAACATCCTGGTACCTGTCTGCAACGGCAGACCCGTTTGTCTTTCTGAGTCCAGTGTTTTTATCAAAATTACCGGGTGAGTGCCATACCACCTGATCATCCTCTGCAGGTTTGTAGCCCTTTCCTTTCTTTGTTACAATGTGAAGTAATTTAGGGCCGTCAATGTTTTTGAGCTGAGCAATTGTTGTCATAAGTTGCTCAATGTTATGACCATCTATTACACCAAAATATCTGAATCCAAGAGATTCAAATACGGAGCCGGATTTGAAAAATGCAGCCTTTGTGCTGAAAAGAAATTTTCCGGCAAGATCTCTTAGTTTTTCTGAACCGAGATATTTCCAGACTCTCTTTTTTGTTTTATTGTAAAAGTGGGAAGTTGTAAACTTGATCAGATAGTTGTGCATTGCCCCAACATTGGGATCAATGGATATTTGATTGTCGTTTAGTATTACAAGAATATTGTTTTTGTTGGCACCTGCATTGTTTAGCCCTTCATAGGCAAGACCTCCTGTTAGTGCGCCATCGCCAATTACTGCAACAACTTGTTCATCGCTTCCCTCAAGTGAGGCTGCAACAGCCATACCCAAAGCTGCAGATATTGAGGTTGACGAGTGGCCAACACCAAATGCATCATAAGGAGACTCGCTGATTTTTGGGAAGCCGCTTATCCCTTTGTATTTTCTGTTATTGATAAATGCCTCCCTTCTTCCTGTTAAAATTTTATGTGTGTAGGCCTGATGTCCTACATCCCAAATAATTTTGTCCTTAGGTGCTTTATAAAGATAGTGCAGCACAACTGTAAGCTCAACTGTTCCAAGACTCGCCCCAATATGCCCGGGATTCTCGGCACAAGATGAGATTATGAACTCTCTGATCTCCGAGCAGAGTTCTGGCAACTGATCCGGAGAGAGCCTCTTTAAATCTGAAGGTGAATCTATCTTGTTGAGATATTTCATATCGTTTAGCTCCATACATTCTATTAACAACCAACCCCCCTGTTTGTTGGAAGGGTTGCTATGAAAAACACGGCAAGTTACAACATATTTCCCATATGATAGCCGGGAAACTTTATTTTGCAAATAGGATAAAAAATCATAGTTTAGCTAATCCTTAATTAATCTAACTTATCTAAAATATTTAACTGTGGAAACAAAATCGCTTCTGTTGAAGGACAAGTTTTATGTCAGGTGGTCAGTCCTGATTCTTCTTGCCCTGATGATGTTCTTTGCCTATATGTTTGTGGATGTACTCTCTCCGCTGCAAAGTTTACTTGAGAGTGAAAGGGGATGGTCTCCTGAAAATTACGGAACTTTTGCAAGCTCAGAGTATTTCCTTAATGTATTTGCGCTTTTTTTAATTTTTGCGGGTGTAATCCTTGATAAAATTGGAGTTCGCTCTACGGCACTGCTTTCAGGAGGTCTAATGGTAATAGGAGCTTCACTGAAGTATTATGCTGTCAGTCCTGCTTTTGCAGGAACCGGTCTGGATGTTTGGCTTGGTAGCTGGTGGACTTCGTTTCCTGCCTCTGCTAAACTTGCATCTTTAGGCTTTATGATTTTTGGATGTGGAGTGGAAATGGCCGGTATTACAGTATCTAAAGGTATTGTAAAATGGTTTAAGGGGAAAGAGATGGCTCTTGCAATGGGTATTGAGATGGCCATAGCAAGACTTGGGGTATTTGCAGTATTCAGGATATCTCCCAGAATTGCCGAGAGCTATTCTGAATTAAGTGCGCCTGTTCTGTTTGTTGTTATTCTTCTTCTGATTGGTTTAATCTGTTTTACTGCATATTTCTTTTTTGATAAAAGACTTGAAAAACAACTCGGCGAGAGAGGTGATGAGCCTGAGGAGCCATTTAAAATCAGTGACCTGGGAATTTTATTTACCAGTAAAACATTCCTTATAGTATCTGGACTTTGTGTACTTTACTATTCAGCAATTTTCCCTTTCCAGAAATTTGCAGCCAATATGCTGGAGTGCAGACTCGGGATATCAAATACAGAGGCTAGCGATATATTCTCATATTTTCCTCTGGGAGCTATGGTGCTGACACCTCTGCTCGGAGGTTTCCTTGATACAAAGGGTAAGGGTGCTACTATGCTCATGCTGGGTGCTATTCTCATGACTGCTTGTCACCTTGTTTTTGCACTTACTCCGGATGCTCTCTTTACAAAGCCGGTTGCATACTCTGCTATTGTTCTTTTAGGTGTGAGTTTCTCTCTGGTGCCGGCTGCTCTTTGGCCTTCTGTACCAAAACTTGTTGAAAACAGATATCTTGGAAGTGCATATTCAGTAGTATTCTGGATCCAGAATATTGGACTTATGGTTTTCCCAATGTTAATTGGATGGGCACTGGCAAAAACAAATCAGGGGGTTATGAATCCACTTGAGTATGACTATACTGTACCAATGCTGATATTCTCATCTCTTGGAGTTTTTGCATTTATCCTTGCTATATGGCTTAAGGCAGAAGACAAGAAGAAAGGCTATGGTCTGGAGTTACCAAATATTGAAAAGTAGAACAAATAATAATTTCAAAAACAAACCCCAATGAATTCAGCAATTAAACTACTGAAAGATTCCAGGAGCGCAAGATGGATTGTACTGCTTGCTTTGTCAATCCCTATGTTTGCCTCCTATTTCTTTGATGATCTTTTTACTACTATCTCCCACATTTTTCAGAATCCCCAAATGCTTGACCTCGGATGGAGTATATCCGATTATGGTTTTTACGGCGGGGCATACTCTCTTTTGTGTGTATGGGGAGGCCTTGTTATATGCGGAATGCTCCTTGATAAATGGGGCGTCAGAATTACAGGCTCCCTCTTTGTGGGTCTTATGGTGATTGGCTCAATAATAGTAGTTTATGCTATTTCTGAGAGCTTTTCGCAAAGTGCTTTGGCATTATGGATGGGAAAATTCTTTTCAAAACCATCATTGGCACTCGCATATGCGGGATGTGCAATATTCGGCCTTGGAAGTGAAATTGCCGGAGTTGCAGTAACCCGTTCAATTGCAAAATGGTTTAAAGGAAAGGAGATGGCTCTTGCTATGGGATTACAGCTGGCATTGGCCAGACTCGGAACAGCTACAGCACTGATTGTTGTTCCCAGGCTTGTAAACATTAATCAAAGCTATGTTCCCTATTCAGAAACCAGCAAACCTGCTGTTGTTGGGCTTATTCTAATGTCTATTGCAATTGTACTGTGGGGATTCTTTGTCCTTATGGATAGCAAATTTGACAAACAGACAGCTGATGAGGCTAAAAGAAACAATACACAGACTGTAAAAGAGGATAAATTTAAATTCTCAGATATTTTCAAAATTCTGGGCAATAAACATTTTATTCTGGTTTCTCTACTTTGTGTATTCTTTTATGCATGTATTATATCATTCAGGAGGTTTGCCACAACCATAATAATTCCAAGATTTGAAATTGACAGTGAGATAGCATCTCTTATGGTCTCGCTAATTCCATTTTCAACTATGATTTTTACCCCGATATTCGGGTCTCTGGTTGATTCAAAGGGCAAGGCTACAAGATTTATGATTCTGGGCTCTTTCCTTGTGCTTGTTTCTCACCTTATAATTGCGTTTGCTCCGGGTAATCCGATATTCGGTTATGCAGGAATAGCAATAATGGGTGTGGCCTATGCACTTGTTCCAGCAGCAATGTGGCCATCTGTTCCAAAGATTATACCTGAGAAAAATCTGGGAACTGCCTATTCACTTATATACTGGATTCAGAATATGGGAATGTTGCTGGTGCCAATAGTTGTTGGAATAATCATTGCAAGAACAACAGAGTCTGTAGCAGATCCTGTTGAAGCAGGTGTGCGATCTGCTGTAAATGCAGAGTATTTCTTTATTCTGCTCTCAGTAATTGCAATAGCTGTATCGTTTATTCTTGGAAGGTCTTCTGATAAAAATCCTCAACTTGCGCTGGATGTGCCTAATAAGAAGAGAAAATAGATTTCCCTGCTGTTAGCAGTCGTTTAAGCTTTACATTTTAGTTCTCCTCCTCAGTAGTTCTTTTACATTGAGGAGGAGTTCTTTTAAACATGTAATGTTGCTGGATTCATATCTTCCCAAGTCACCCGCAGCCACTCAGGAACTTTTCTTCCTCGCTCACTTCGTTCGCTGTTGCGGAGGTTCCTTCGTGTCTAAAATCTGATCCTCATCCCTACCTGAATCACCCGCAGCCCCTCCGGAACTTTTCCTCCTCGCTCACTTTGTTCGCTGTGGCGGAGGTTCCTTCGTGTCTCGGTTGATTCAGGTAGGGAAATGGCAATCTTTTTACATAGTTTAATTAGCAGATCATCCGCAAAAAGTGCAAATTAGTTGTATATCTGCGTATTATAGAGGCGGTGGTTTGACAGGGATATTTGTTTATCTAACAGGTAGTTAGGTGTTTAGAAATTGGTTTTTTGAAAAGTTTTAAAGAAAACGATTTGCAATTACATGGTTTTTAAGCACATATACGAATATCCCTGTCAACACATTTCTCGTTCTGTTGCAGAGCGGAGGCGATTATATGGTACCGGGCGTGAAGTCCTGGCGGTTATCTGGCGGATACCCGCCCGCCCGGACTGAGTTGGCAATTCGGCAATAGATTTAAACAGATGCGCGCCAGATCCTAAAGGTTGTTACTTGTAATCAGTGTGTTACAGCGGTGTGGGTATATAGTTACGTGGGAAACTTTTACCCAAACCAGCGAACTACAGGTCAAGCTTTTTCTTCTCCATATTGGCGTGCTGTAGTCTGTAGCCCATCTTCTTGTCTGTGAATTTTAGAATAACTGACAGAATGATTGATATTGAACATATTGCTGTAAAAATGGTCATTGTTAAAGTATAATCATAACGGTTAACCGCAACTCCATCTTTTACAACAGTACCAATGATACTATACTCGTTAAGTACATACCCGACAAGTATCGGAACCACCATTAACCCAATGTTTTGTATATAATAGGTTAATGCGTAGGTAGTTCCCAGTTGTCTTTCAGGAATGATTTTTGCCAGAGAGGGCCACATTGCAGATGGGACCATTGAGAATGCAATTCCAAGTAAAACCATTAATATAATTGCTACCCACCACTGGTCCAGAAAAGGTAAAGTGAAAAGGAGATGAACTGTTGTGAGTAATACAGAGCCCCCTATCATAAGATCTGCACCATGGCCTACTTTGTCATAAATTCTCCCAAAAAGAGGTGTCAGAACAATTGCACCAAATGGGAGCAAGCTTGGTATAAGCCCCGATAGTTTGGGGTCTACTCCAAATTTGAATTCCATCATTCCGGCTGCATATTTCAGATATGGAAATACGGCAGAGTAAAATACCACGCACAATAATGCTATTAACCAGAATCCCTTGTTGTTTAATATTGCTTTAACATCTTTGAAATTAAAGCTCTCTTCACTCTTAGTCTCCTGCTCTTTTATCTGTGTATCCAGTTTTTTATCGTAAATGGTAAATATTATAAAGGAGAGCAGTCCTACAACCAGCAGAGACAATCCAAAAAGGACAGATGAGCTGACATTTCCAAAATAGGATACAATCATTGGTGATACGGCAAGTGCTGCGGCTGACCCAAGCCTGGCCAGAGAAAGTTGCATCCCCATTGCAAGAGCAAGCTCTTTCCCTTTAAACCATTTTACTATAGATTTGCTTATTGTAATACCTGCAACCTCTGAGCCAACTCCATAAATACCAAATCCAACTACAGCCCATACAACTTGCATCTTATACTCACTTCCAAAAAATGAGATTGTACTTCCCAGCAGTGATTCATTAGAGACAGCCCAGTATTTCAGAGCTATTCCACCTACCATTAATATACACGAAAGAGTTCCACTAAATCTGATCCCTTTTCTATCCAGTATTATCCCTCCAAAAATGAGCATACCAAGGAATACATTAAAAATGGAATATGATCCTGAAAACCATCCGTATTCAGATGGATTCCACTGATTGTGCCTCTCCAATATTGTCTGGAGAGGAGAGAAAACATCCGATGCAACATAGGAGGCAAACATCGTAAATGAGACCAATATAAGTACCAGCCACCTTATGGACGCTGATTCCCTAAGTTGCACAGTTTTGTTTTCCATATGTTAGTTTTGTTAATTAGAGCGTATGATTGTCTGATCTCTGTCAGGACCTACTGATATTATTCTAACAGGAACGCCAGTCTCCTTTTCAATAAATCTTACATAGTTCATGAATTCAAATGGTAGCTCGCTCTCATCTGTTATTTTGGTGAGGTCTCTCTTCCATCCTTTGAACTCTTTGTAAACCGGTTCAATTTCTGCGAATGTGTCAAATGGCACCTCGTTTGACTCTATACCGTTTACTTTATATCCTGTTGCAACCTTGACTGTTTCAAAGGTGTCCATTACATCAGACTTCATCATTATAAGCTGGTCAACGCCATTGATCATTATAGCGTATTTGAGTGCTACAAGATCCAGCCATCCGGTTCTGCGGGGGCGGCCTGTTGTTGCTCCAAATTCAAAACCCAGTTTGCGAAGTTCCTCTCCGGTTTCATCATTAAGTTCAGTTGGAAATGGTCCGCTTCCTACTCTTGTGCAGTATGCCTTGAAAATTCCTGAAACCACACCTATTTTGGATGGAGATATGCCGAGTCCTGTACAGGCTCCTGCACAAGTGGTTGTGGATGATGTTACAAAAGGATATGATCCAAAATCTACATCAAGAAGTGACCCCTGCGCCCCCTCTGCCAGAACCCTTTTATTTTCAGAGAGAAGCCCGTTAATAAGATACTCTCCGTCAACAAGATTAAAACTCTTTAGATACTCTACTGCCTCAAGCCACTCAGCCTCTCTTTCGTTAATGTCGTATTCGTAGTCAAACTGCTTTAAGAAAGATATATGCTTATTTTTAAGAGCATTGAACCGTTCAAGGAAATTGTCGGCAAGGATATCACCAACCCTTAGTCCATTCCTGCCGGTTTTATCCATATATGTAGGGCCGATCCCTTTTAGTGTGGAGCCGATTTTTGACGCCCCCTTGGAGGCCTCTGATGCTGCGTCAATTATTCTGTGAGAGGGGAGAATAAGGTGAGCCTTCTTTGAAATAGCTATTCTCTCTTTAGCCGGTACTCCGCTCTCTTCAATCTCTTCACACTCGGCTTTGAAAATAATGGGGTCAATAACTACGCCATTCCCTATAATATTTAGTGTTCCTTTGCGGAAAACTCCGGAAGGAATGGTGTGGAGGACAAATTTTTTGTCCTCAAAATGGAGGGAGTGTCCTGCGTTTGGTCCACCCTGAAATCTGGCCACAACCGGATAGCCCTTGGCCAGAACATCTACAATCTTTCCTTTCCCCTCGTCGCCCCACTGAAGGCCTAGAACAACATCAACTTTCATAAAGTTTTAATTTATTAAAATGGTAGATCCCCATCGTCCTGGGGTATAATTTCCTGTATATTAGGCTGACTCTGCTGGTTTGCATTATCATCCTGTCTTCTTCCCAAAATCTGGATTGAATCTGCGACAATCTCAACACTGTATCTTGCTTGCCCGTTTTTGTCCTCCCAGTTTCTTGAACGAAGTCTCCCCTCAATATAGAGCTGGGACCCCTTTTTTACAAACTTCTCTGCTCTCTCCGCAAGAGACCTCCAGCATACAATATTATGCCATTCAGTCAGCTCCTGTAACTCTCCGTTCTTGTCTTTGTATCTCTCAGTTGTTGCAAGTGAAAACCGTGCAAGAAGAGAGCCTCCCTCAAGATGGCGCACCTCAGGATCTTTACCGGCATTGCCGATAAGCATTACTTTATTCAATGCCATAATTTGTGATTAAACTCTTTTGCAAAGATAGCAAAATTTACCATTCAGATGCCAAGATTTCCATAGCATGGATATTCGGCTCCTCTCCTGTAAAAATTCTAAATGAAGGTATAGCCTGATGAAGCAACCAGCTGATTCCGCTGATATATTCTCCTCCGTCTCTTATAACTGATCTTTTGAGTGTAGGGTTATTGTATCTTGCTTCCAGTACAACTTTGCCTCTGAAGTTGAATGAAGAGAGTTTTAAATGCCTGACAGGGATTGCATCAACAATAATATGAGATTTTTTTGCAAACTCTTTTACGGAGTCCATCCTGCAATATCCAATTCTTTCAGCAAATGCAAAGGGCTCTCCTGTGAACTCATCCCTTGTTGATATTATAACATCAACACCCATATCTTTAAGGGCTACTGCAGCAGCTCTCCCGGCTCCTCCACATCCAAGAATAACTGCTCTCATTCCCTCTGATACATAATCTTTAAGGGAATCTTTTACTCCACAGTAATCTGTATTGAATCCGTAAATCTTTCCACTCTTGAAATATAGAAGGTTTGAGGCCCACGCTCTCTTTGAAGATCCATCCAGAGCATTTGCAAGACCAGCTGCAGTATCTTTAAATGGCGTTGTTACATTGATGGCTGTAAAACCGTTTGAAATGGCGTACTCTATTCCCTCTTTTGCGGATTTAAAATCCAGCAGTTCGTATGAGTGTTCTC